>JAKLEG010000629.1 GCA_022703175.1 Myxococcota bacterium
GCCTGAGGTCCGCAAATAGGGTGAACTGGCTAACCACCAACAAGCTGCCACCAACCTCCTGAAGGCCGAGGTTGGTCTTGTCGGCTGAGTCGGCAAACAGTCGCAAGCCGACAATCTTTTTGGCCAGCTCATCGGCCAAGTCCTCGGTGTCCCCGCGCGCAACGCCCAACAGCACGAGCATCCCCTGTTGAATCGCGCCCGCGGTGCGTTCGCCCACCATCACTTTGGCCGATTGCACCCGCTGTATCACCGCCCGCATCGCTGCTACCTCCGGCTACGCACGGCTCGATATCGGGCTTCCGCTCTCTGAGGCAAGGTGACCTTGCGCAGGGTCGTGGCGTTTGCCAACCTAGGCTCACAATGATGTCAGCTCCGCTTTCGCCGTCGCCGCTCGCCGTCAACGGTGGTCCGCTAGGGTGTTCGATGGGACTCGTCCTTGCTGGCGTTCTCGCGTGCGCCGGTCCGGTTCATGCGGCGATACCTGCCGGGAGTTCTTGTAAGGTGCCGTTGGTGCTGATGCATGGCATGTCTGGTTTCGAACAGATCGGCAGCGTTGGTTACTTCTATGGTGTGCGCGACGATTTGACCGCCCAGGGTTACCTGGTTTTTGCCACCGAGGTCGACCCCTTCAACAGCGTGGCGCGGCGGGCCGAACAAGCGGCGCTGCAGATCGATCGGATTCTAGCCGACACAGGCGCCCCTGCGGTGCATCTCATCGCACATAGTCAAGGTGGGCTGGACGCTCGCTATCTGGTGAGTCGCTTGGGTTACGGGGACCGTGTGCTCACGCTCACCACGCTTAGCACGCCGCACCACGGCACCAGGTTGGCCGATGCTGCGCTGGGCTATCTGCCCGATTTTGCCGCGGATCCCGGGCCGGTGTTGCAGTTCCTTGACCGGTTAAGCAGCCGCGCCACCAGCACAGAAGTCAATCTAGACGCCCAACTGGCCGACCTCTCCTCCCGCGGTGTCGAAACCGAGTTCAACCCGGCCACCCCCGACGACCCGCGGGTGCGCTACTATTCCTATGCCGGTTATACGCAGGCTTCGCCGTTTGTGGATCATGCCCGCGTGGACCTGGTGAACCCAGCCTTGTTGGTTTCGTATCTGGCGCTGGACAGCCTGGCTGGGCCGAACGACGGCTTGGTGACGATCACCAGCGCACACTGGGGCACGTTCTTGGGTGTGCTGCCCGCAGACCATTGGGACGAAATCGGCCAACCTCTTGGCGTCACGGGGCGCGCCTTCGACCACCTACAGTTTTACCGCGGCCTGGCGCAATTCTTGGCCGGTTGGACGCCGCCACCCGCGTATCCTTATGCAGATCAAATTCTTAGCCACCTGCCGTAGTGTGTCTCACCAGCGATAGCGGCCCGTCTTCGGATCAACCACCACCGGCGCCGGCAGATGGTGCTCCTCGAAGTAGGTGTAGCCAGGCACGAGATTTTGCCAAAAGGCCCAGAGTTCGGTGTCCTCCTGAGCCAGGTTGTGCAGGCGCTGGAGCCCCTCGGCCGTCATGCGGGTCGGGAAAATCTGCACTGCGATGGTGCTGCCAAAGGTCAGCTTGGTATCCAAGGCAATGAGGTACAGTGCCTTGATCGGCTCAGTTTCGATCGGGATGCAACCGATGGTTACGCAATCACCGTGGATAAAGATATCGCCGCCCAAGTGCCCAACCCGACCCAACTGACGATCGGAGGTGTTCGGGTAGCTCACCCCCAATGAGAGGTGAAAATTGCTGGTCGGGTTGAATCGATCCACGACGTAAAAGCCCTCGGGGACCTGGCCGTCACCTTGCATGCGCTTGGGACCTAAAGAGCCTGAGCGCGCGCAAATCGCATAGGTCGTCACAAGCGTAAGTGGCCCCTGACCATCGCCCGCCCAAAGCTCCAGCTGATTGTCGGCCTTGAACGCCCGCAACAGCAGGCGGCGCGCTGGATAGGCTACCTGTGCCTTGGCAAATAGCGCTCGCACCTCCTGCGCTTTTTCTGTGCGAGCTTGTTGTACCCGCGGCGCGCTGTTTTGATGTTGAGAGAAATCCCCCTCCTGCGCACCAGCCACAACGAGCCCCCAAGCGATGGCGAGCAATTGACCCACGCGAAACCCCACTTTCCTTCACCGATCTCCCGGCTAGGCTAGCACGGCTGTGGGCTCAGTTCTTGGCATTGAAGACAAACGGATAGCTGACGGTCACTGTGCCGCCCCCAGCCGGAGGCGGAAACACCCAGGTTTGCACTTTGGCCACCAGGCATTGTTCCACCGCGACACTCTCCAACGAACTCTCGGCGACGAACGCGCGCACCACATGCCCGGTGGCACCGATAATAAACACCAACGCGACGCGGCCAGCGAGATCCTGGTGCCGCTGCAGCTCGTACTCGTAGCAGTAACGCACCTGGCCCTTGTTCTCCTCAATCACTTTGGCAATGACTTCGCGTGGCAAGGCTTGCCCGAGCTTGGGCGGCTCTTTGAAGCTGATGACAGGATCGCGCGCGTGACGTGGCCCCAGCCCAGGATTGCCCGCGGTCAGTCGTTCAATGCCGCCCACATGAATCACGCCGATCCCCTTGCTTTCGCCCCTGCTGCCCCCCAACCACGGTCCATCGCCGCGCGGCCCCATGCCGCCCAGGACACCTGCACCCTTCGGATTCATCGTGCCGATCACGCCGGCTAGGTTTTCTGCGACGCTAAGGCTCGCACCGCCATGGCCGACGGTGGCTTGGCGGATTCCCGGAAACACTGCATCAATCATCGCTTGTAAGCGCCGTTGGTCAGATTGAGGCCTGCGGCTTACCAGAGTCGGTTGCCGACCTAACGCGCGGTCACGTGACGTTGGGGGAGCGCTCACGCGCGGGGATGTCTTGGCGAGTGTCGGTTCCAGGGCCTTTGCTGGCGAGAGGAGCTTCGGCTTCGGCCGCATCACCGTTTGATTCAGCATCGTCACCAACACCGCCTCCTGCACGGCCGCATTATTGAGCGCCAACAGGTCGGTCGGCGTGCAGAGCAACGCCGCAATCACGGCGACATGGAGAGTCCCAGTCACCACCAGCGCATTGACGAACGGCAAGTCCCATAGCATCGACCGAGATTTGGGTAATGCCTGCGGGGGTGACACATGGCGAATCGCCAACGTCAGCGAGCTCCAATGAATCAGCGCCCGCGCCCCGAGAGGCAACGCCACCTGCGGTTGCTCGTCCGCAACTGCGCCAACGCGTGCCCGCATATCCTCCAACGATTGTACCTCACCGTAGGTATCCATCTCGCCGCGCAGGCCGCGAGCCAAGGTCAGGTGCCATTGCCCTGCCTGCTGTGCCAACACCGGAAACCGATCGCAAGGCAGCCCGTCGGTTGATACGAAGATATC
>JAKLEG010000063.1 GCA_022703175.1 Myxococcota bacterium
CGATCAAGGCAGGCATTTTAGAGATCGCCGACCTGTTTGTGATCAACAAGGCCGATCGGGAGGGCGTCGATGACGTCGAACGTTCGCTAAAGCAGATGCTTTCACTCAACACCGCGGAGGTGGCTTGGGAACCCTCCATCTGGCGAACGGTGGCCAGCCGGGGCGAGGGGATCGAGGCGCTGCTCGCCGCCATGGTCGGCCACCGTGCCTTCATTCATGGGGATGCTGGCGCGGCGCGGCGTGCTTCTCAGGCGGCGGAGATCTTCGAACGATTGCTGGATGTCGCGCTGGTGGATGCTGGCCGCGCTCGCCTGCGGGAGCGGGTGCACGAGGCCCATCAACGGGCGCGCAACTTTGACGCCGATCCCTACACGTTGGTCCGCGAGCTCGTGGATTTCGAGCCCGATCGCTCCGTATGAGCGCCATCTGGGCCGTGGCATGGGCGTTGGCCGCCACCTGTGAGCCGGGTGGAGGGCTGCGTTTTGATCTCGATGGCATTGCGGTCTTGGCCCAGGGCGATCGCCTGACTCTGCCTGAAGATTTAGGACCTGAGCCTGTATTTGTCCCAGTCCCTTGGTTCGACGGCGTGGACGCCGAGGGCAAGCCGCTATCGGTGGTGCGCGAGGGCGAACAGTGGATTCTCCGCCGAGGGGATGAACGCACCAGTGTTCCAGTGCCTTGGCTATTGAAATCCGTGACTTCAGTGTCGGTGAGTTGGGTTGCGCCTGAGCGATTGTGGTTTGCCACTGCCGAGTGGCTCGTGAGTCTGGAGCTTTCGGGGGCAAAGGTCGCGCTGCAGCACTTGGGTCGGGTCGAGCGACCATTGGTGGTGCTTACGACACTGGCCGCGCCCCTCGTGACGGTGGGCACCGATGTATGGCGATGTGAGCGTGCCGATCGGTGTGTGCGTGAGCGACGCAGCCGCGCCCCGATACTCGATGCGGTGCGCAATGGGCGCCAGGTGCTGGCGGCGGTGGGGGGACCTGAGGCGGGCCTATGGCGCCTGTCGTTGACGTCGCCGTATCCTACGCAGCGGCTGACCCGAGGCACGGTGAAGCGCTTGTGTGGAACGGCCGACGCAAGCTGGGCGTTGCTAGATCGTGACGGTCAGTGGCGGTTGGTCTTGGCGTCACCAGAGCAGGCTGCCACGAGCGAATGGGATGAGGATGAGGTGCTCGCGTGGGCCTTTGCCGAGACACCTTTTCCGAGTCGCGAAAGTTTTTTAGCTTTGTTGATGCGGGCTCAGCATCGCCCAGTCGCGTGGAGCCAACCGTTCGTGACGCGCGCTCTCAAAGATCCTAGTCCCCAGATACGCACCGCTGCGGCGCGGGTGGTTGCGCAACATTTGGAGTTGGAGCAGGTCGCGGCCTTGTGGCTCTTGTCGCACGATGCCGAACCCGAGGTGCGCAATGCGACGCTTCAGGCTTTGATGCTGCACTGTGAACAGGCACATCGACCGGTGTGTCTCCAGGCCGCGCCGTGGTTTCTTGCGGACACCGATGTCGATACGGCATGGACCGCCCGTGATTGGTTGTTAGAGCTGGCTCCAGCTCAGGCCCTCCGAGGCGCGAGCGTGGTATTTAGGCGCGCGGCCGTGGCAAAGCTTGCGGCGGCCCTGGAAACGGCGCAGGACTCTTTGGCCAAGGCTGGCTTGCGCCTGTTGGCGCAAGATAGCGACACCGAGGTACGTGAAAGTGCGACCTTGGTGCTTGACCATCTGGGGCCTTAGCAGCGGTTGCGATTACTCGTCGGAGCCGATGTCACCCAGATCGTCGATTTGGAACACCTCGACGTGGTGACATTTTTCACAAACGAACTTACGCATTTCGACGCCACCGAACGAGCGGTGGAAGGTTTCGTCTTTCCAATCACGTCGTTTGGCGTCGCCACGAAAAGGTGAGATCGGCCGCATATAGCCTGAGCACTTAGGGCAGATCTGCAGGTGCTTCTTGTTTTTTTGGGACGACGCGCCGGTCACGCGAGCAATCCAAGGTGGGAGAGCGCGTGGTTGAGACGGTTCTTTACCGGCCCCGGGTGTGGTGAAAAGCCGGGCACCAAAGCACTGCCCAACGATAGATAAGCGTCGGCCATCTCCATCCGCAGCTGTACCGGTGGTCGAATCAAGGCATCGGGTTGAGTACGGCGCCAGGCCTGTGCCAGGTCGAGCTCGTGCAAACGCCGCCGATGGTCATCGGTGGCTCGATAAGTGCATTGGTGGGGCGCATGGAACAGCGGCGCGGGGATGAGGATCTCTCCCTCCAGCAACGAAAAGTCATAGTCGGCGTCGCACAGTTCCAACCCGGCCTCGGCCGCGATTTGTTGGCCGCGGTCAAACAGTGTTTGGGCCAACTCCAACATGTGGTCGAGGCGCCGGGGCGGCGCCAGCGCGCGCGCGAGTAGCTCGCTTCGAGAAAGCACCGACACTTCGCCACCAGCATCAGTGACCAGCGCGATGAACACGGGCGTTTTGAGGACGTCATCGTCGGAAGCTGTGGCCGGGAGGTTGCCAGCCAGGCATGGGGAGGCCCTGTGTGATTGCAACGCTGCCAGCGATGCTGAATAACGACGATAGGCACGCAAACGAATCGGGAGGTTGGCGACGGGCTTGAGGATCAACGCTTGCGGATCCACCACCCGCTCGATGGGACTCGGGGCCAAATCAGCGGTGCGCTCAAGCCAGTACAACGCCGCGCTGGTGATCACCTCGCCTTTAAAGGGCAGGGCCCCGACGAGCCCTGTTTCAGGAGCCACCCGATCGGTGACCACCCAGAGGGTGTAGTCGCCCAAGGCGTATTCGTCGACCAACTCACGACGAACCGGAGCACCAAGGCCAGGAAAGTCGGTTTCGATGACGGCGTGAGGTAGCTGTGTTTCTAGAAGGGCCCGGCGATTGTCCATACATCCCCCGACAATGGCGCTCTTAGTGGTGGTGCTTGGCGGGCGTGAAGTCAGGTGGCGTGTCGCCGCCCTCACCAAAGAAGAAACGTTCGAGTTGCTCGCGCAGCACCTTTTGACCGGCGGGCTCCACGGGATTCAAGCGGTACTCGTTGATCACCATCGTGGAGTGTTTAATCCAGAGCTTCCAGGCTTCTTCGGAGACCTGCTCGAAGATGCGCTGACCCAACTCGCCCTTGAGCGGTGGATATTTGAGCCCCGGGAGCTCCTTCTTCAGCTTGATACAATTCACCATACGCGCCATTTCCACACCTCATGCAACCCAAGCCCGTCGTTTATTCGAGCATGGTTTGGAAAGTGGGTACCATAATGCTGCTTCGGCTCACTAGCCACCTGCGCGATTAGAGCGCTCCAGTTGTACACGCACCGCTGGGTGACACGCCGGAACAGACGGCACTGTTGGCCGAGTTCAAGCGCACCCTGCCACCGCCACCACCACCACCGCCACCACCGTAGTTTGTTCCGCCCGCGCCACCGCTGCCGCCGAGCATGGTTACGCCAGACGCGCCGGCACCGCCTGCACCGCTGGAGGTGCCACCATTGCCACCTTGCACCCGTAGGGTCCCCCCGGAAATCGTTAATGTGCCTGCTTCGAGGAGGAGGGCGCCGCCGCTACCGCCACCGCCACCACCGTGAGCATCATTTTCGGGAGCACCTGTGCCGCCGTTGGCCGTCAACGTGCCTGTCAGGGCCAAGGTTCGCCGTACAATCAGTTGCAACGCCCCGCCACCACCCCCGCCTGGGCCGCCTCCCCAGGTGGAGTAACCATCGCCGCCGCTGCCGCCGCCACTGCCGCCGACCAAGGGCACTAACGTGCTGTCTGTGTAGGTTCCGCCGCCCGTGCCGCCCGTGCCACCGTTGCCGCCTGCCCCTCCTGAACCCCCCGCACCCGCAAATCCGCCGCCGCCACCCCCTCCAGCCGTTCGACTTGTGCCTGAATTGACACGCACACCGCCGCCACCGCCGATCCCTGCGATAGGGGCCGGTCGGTCGCCATCTTTTCCGGAGGTGCTGGCACTAGCGCCATCAGCCCCGGCACCAGCTCCAGGCCCGGCGGCTCCGCCCGCAGCGTCGTTGATGCCCGGGTCGAGGGTCATGGCCTCGCCATTGAAGTCGATTGTGCCGGCAAGGGTCGCGTTGCCATCGACAATGAAGATAACTGCGCGGGTTTCGGTGTAGTCGGTG
The DNA here is from genome assembly GCA_022703175.1 of Myxococcota bacterium. Classification (GTDB taxonomy): domain Bacteria; phylum Myxococcota; class XYA12-FULL-58-9; order XYA12-FULL-58-9; family XYA12-FULL-58-9; genus JACRCV01. The sequence continues at coordinate 4,141 of JAKLEG010000063.1, forward strand.
TAGAAGGTGACCCCCGCGGGAATTGAGAGGGTCGACACGCAGTAGGTCACCGTGTCGACATCGCTTGCGAATGCGGTGATGGACGAGCCATCACCACAGCCAGCGCTGCAGTTGATGCCCAGGTCGGTGAGCGTCACTGTGCCCGTTGTTGGTGCGAGAGGCGCGGCCGTGCCATCGCAGGCGACCATCAAGGCGTCGTCGACGTTGCTCTGGATGGCACAGTGATTGCCGTTGCAGAGGTACGGGCATGTAACGTCGAGCGCGCCATCAAACCCTGAGCCGTCTGCCAGGCAGTGCTGCAACGTGCGGCCATCCACATTGCAGACGTCGGCGTTGGCGGTACAGGCGCATGCAAGGTCGCCACCCACACAGTTGTCGTCTAGGCCGTTTCCGCAGATCTCCGTTGCGCCCGGATGCACCGCGTTGTTTGCAGGTGCGCAATCGGTGTTATTCGTAACCACGCCGCCGGGCGGGTCACAGTAGGCGGTGGCAGCACCGGCGCCATAGCCGTCGCTGTCGGTGTCGACGTAGTAGTTCGTCTTGCCCGTGGCGCTGCTGTCGGCGTTGTCGGCCACGCCGTTGCAATCCTCGTCGGTGTTGGCGACATCGCACACTTCGGTGGCGCCAGGATGAACGGCGTTGTTCGCAGGAGCGCAATCGCCGCTGGTTGTTACCAGGCCACCTGGCGGGTCGCAGTAGGCGGTGGCTGAGCCTGCGCCATAGCCATCGCTGTCAGTATCGGCGTAGTAGTTGCTTTTACCGGTGGCGTTGCTGTCGGCGTCGTCGGCCAAGTTATCGCAGTCCTCGTCGACATTGCTCGCGTCGCAAACTTCAGTCTTGCCAGGGTTGCGGTTGGCGTCGTTGTCGGCGCAATCACCGGTGGCCGCGACCCAACCACCGGGACGGTCGCAGTAGGACGTAGCGGTGCCTGCGCCATAGTTGTCGCCGTCGTTGTCTCGGTAGTACGCAGTTTTTCCCGTGGCACCGGAGTCGGCGTCGTCGGCCACACCGTTGCAATTCTCATCGACGTTGCCGGCATCGCAGACTTCGGTCCTCCCTGGATTGCGGTTAGCGTCGTTGTCAGCACAATCATTACCGCCCAGGATGCTACCGCCGCCTTGCCAACCGGAGCATTCGACGTAGCGGTCGCCGTCGTTGTCGACCTCTGCGCCTGAGAGGCCGGACGCAGAGCAAATGTTGTTTTTCCCGTCACACAGCTCGGTGGCGCCTGGGTGCATGGTGGCGTCGCTGTCGCTGCAGTCCCGCCCGCCCAGGATGGCTGTATGGTCGCCTTGGGTGTCGCTCCAGAGCAGGCAGCTCACATAGTGATCGCCATCGCTGTCGAGCTCATCGACGGGAACGCCATTTGCACAATCGTTGTCGTTGCCATCACAAAGCTCGCTGGCGCCGGGGTGGCTTAGGGGATCGTGATCGTCGCAGTCCGCCGCCACCGTGGCGCGATAATTGCCTTGGGGGACGCACCAGCATTGGGAATCACTGTCGATGCCGTATCCGTCGTTGTCCAGGTCGAGGTAGTAAGGGGTGCAATCCGCAGCGTTTTGTGCCGCATCGTCGTCGATGCCGTTGCAATCGTTGTCGATGCCGTCGCAGCGTTCGATGCCGCCGTTCGTCGGGCTGCAGACCTCTTCGCAGCCATCATTGGCATCGCGGTTGGCATCGATCACGCCAGCGTCGCAGGTTCGGATAACGCAGGCCCCTTCGATGCAGCTGTAAGCTATCACGCCGTCATGACTGTTGGTTTGTGCGACACAGTCCAAAAACAGGTCGGCAACGTTGTCTGGCGCGCCGTCACAGTCGTTGTCGGCGCTATCGCAGGTTTCAATGCCGCCATGGTCTCGGGTGCAGGCGTACTCGCAGCCGTCACCACTCCCATTTTCGTGATCCCAAAAGTTGGCGTCGCACACCTCGACCGCGCAGGCGCCGGCCAAGCATTGCCAGGAGGAGACGTGGGCGTTGGGCACAAGTGCATCGCAGTCGGCGTCGACGCTGCCGGGCGGCAGGTCATCAATCGGACCGTTGCAGTCGTTGTCGATGTTGTCGCAGGTCTCCACGCCGCCGTTGGTTTGGATGCAGGTGGCTTCGCAGCCATCGTCGGGTTGATGGTTCAGGTCAGCCGAGCCGGGGTTGCAACTGGTAATTAAGCACACCGGTGTCGCGCCTGCAGCGTCGCACAAAGCCGATTCAACATTGTCTTGGGCCAGGCAGTTGTTTCCGCAGCTAGCGCAATTTTCCAGAGTTCCGGTGACCTGGGCTTTAACACCATCGCAGTCTTCGTCGATGTCATTGCAGCTGACCTCGACACCGCCATTTTGCGGCGTACACTCACAGCCATTTTCAGGTCGACCGTCAGCATTGATTGCCTCGCCTGTGCATGTGGTGAAGTCGCAGTGAAAATCAGCGGTGCCGGTGTCGCAAAACGGCTCAGCGTTGATGACGGTTTGGCTGCAGTCATCGTCGCATGTCCGACAGCTCGCCAACAGGCCCAGAATACAACCGCTACACTCACTCCATCGCAGCTCGTCGGAACAGGTGCGGCAGCCGTTTTCGCAACCCACGCCATCGTCCAAGCAAGGGACAAATGTCCCCTCAGGCCCGCAGGCATCGCCCGTTTGTACGGTGGACGGACAGATGCCGCCAATTTCGCTACAGCTGACCAAGGTGGGTTCAACACACCAATTCTTTTCAGGATGGCAGGTGTAACCTGGCAGGCAGTTGTTGTTGTCGCATGGCAGCAGACCTGCAGGCATCGTGACCTCTTTGCAGCCCGCAAGCATGAGGAAGGTCACAACGGTTATTAGCGCCGCGCTCGGCCCCGTCTGAAAGCGGTCATGAGCACGTAAGGCTTTGAGGCTCATTCGTATCTCCAGGTGAGGGTGGCGGTCGTGGCGCTGCTACCGACGCTTACCGCGGGTGTCGGTGTGTGCGAGTCGGTGACGGCCCAATCCAGCGCCAACAGCGCGGCGCCCACGAGGAGCAGGGCACCTCCGGCTTCACCTAAAAGCTCAGCTCGGTCGTAGTGGTCGTTGGCGTCGTTCACCTTTTGCGCGGCGACAAGTTGCGGCGTCTGGCTGTTGAGGGTCGCGGCCGTGCTGCGCCCTTGCCAGCCAAAGTAGCCGCCAGCCCCTGCCACCAAGGCTCCCGCGGTGGCGCAGCCGATGCCTGCATAGGTGAGCCAGGATGTCGTGCTGGAGGCCTGCAGCTCCGGAGAGGGCGACAACGGACCGGAGGCCGGTAGATTTGTGGGTGACGTGGTGAGGGGCGCCAAGGCCAGGTCGAGGTCACTGCTAGGCGTTGCGTTGGGCGTCGTCGCGGTTGCGGCCTGGGGTGTGGCTGTGGCGATGAGCTCCAACGGCAACTCGTCATCATCGTTGGTGGTGGGTGCCGGTTTTGTCGTGGTCGCCACGCTCGGCGGTGCAGGCGCTGCCGGGGAGGGCATGATGAGGTCCAGTGGCAGTTCGTCGATATCGGGGGTGCCCGTCGGCGCGGCAGGCTCGGTGCTGATGGGGAAAATGCGCCGTAAATTGTCGTTGACCACGGTGTGGACGTCGGCCAGTGAGGCAATCGGGAACGACAGTAGGTCCGTCGTCTTGGCGTTCGCGACATCAATGACCATGACCACCAACGAGACGTTGGGGCCTTTGGCCAACACCTTGGCGACCACCATGCCTTCTACCTGGGCCTTTTTCCCAAGCTTCGCGAGGCACTTGGCGTCGTTGCTGCAAGCGAGCGTGGCGCTTTCGGGTGTCTTACCCAGGCTCTTTTTCAACTTGGTGGATGTGATCAATCGCAGGTTACCCAAGGACTTGGGGGCGTTCGACAATTCGTCGGCGATGGCGCCAAACAGCTTTTGGTTGGGCTTATCTTTCGCGATCAGCACCAGCGCAAAAGTATGCTCATTGGTATTTGGACTTGGCGTCTTACTTGTCTTTTTGGCGGCAAACACCGGTGAGGCCAAGAGCAGACCCACCAGCATCAGGTACCGCACCGCCCGCGGTTCCCAGCTATTGTTCATGGCACCTTTGTAGCAAGGTGATCCTGCATCGGCAATGAAGCGGCGCCTGGTTTTGCGTTAGCGGAACCAACGCCAACCGAGCACGGCAAGAGCCCCAAACCAGCAGGTTGCGAGGGTCATATCCGCAAACCATGGCAGGTTGAGCGGCGCCACGAAGCCTTCCAGCGGCGCGGCCACCAACAGCAATCCGAACGCCAGGCCCAACGGCTTCGCGATCAAGCGCATCTGGGCAGCCATGGCCTGGATTCGGCCCCGCGAACCCGGCTGCAACCACGATCGCCCCAGCGCCATGCCAAGAGCACCGCACAACACCAACGCGGCAAATTCGGGAACGCCGTGTGGGGCCAACCAGGCTGCCAACCGGTCGGCGACGCCATGTTCTAGCGCAAAGCCTAAGGTCGCTCCCAAGAGCGCACCATTGTAGGCCACCGCCGCCAACGCTGGTAAGCCGCCCAGAACCCCCAAGCCCAACGCTAAAAGCGACACACGCAGATTGTTGGCCCAATAGAACCACGTCATACCAACGTCGGCCCCGGCGTGACTGCGCTCGCCCCAGGCATTCTGGTCCATCTGCACCAAGAACGACTTTGGAATGATGTCGTAGGCCGCAAGCGGTTCTTGCAAGACGGCCATCAGCGCCAGCAGCGCTGCAACCACGAACAGGCCAAAGCTTGCGGCCAGGTCCCACGCCAGCCGTCGGCGAGCTTCGATTTCCGGAGCGGGTCTCACCATCAGGCGCACATCGTACTACAAGGGCGACCCGTGTCGATCCACCGCGTGAGAGGTTGCGGCGCTGTTCCAGATCGACGAGCCTGTGCACGGCGATGGCTAAACGAATTCCAAAAGCGTGGCCACAAGCGATCGCCGTGGTGGCAGCGGCGGCCCTGGGCACAACGGCCTGGACCTTGTGGCCTACCGCGCTTCCGCTTGCACCTGCGGCTGCGGCCGAGTTGTACGGCAACAGACCCTCACGGCATTCGGCGGCGCCGGGGGGCGTGTTGACTCTGGCCCGGTGGCTTGGTGCTCAGGGATATCAAGTCCAAAGCCACGCCGCTGCTGTGCCTCCGACCACCGAGGTGTTGTTCTTGTTGGCGCCCAGCTTCGCGCCAGGCGCGCAGGAGAGCGAGGCATTGCTGGGCTGGGTGCAGCGCGGGGGGCGACTTGTCTACGCGCCGCAGGTGGTTGCTTTTACCGCGCCAACGTCGGTCCTCGATGAGTTGAAAGCTCCGGTGCTGCAGGAATTAACGCTGGATGAGACGCTTGGACCGTTGCTTCGCCAGGTAGGACGCGAGGTTGAAGCCACGCCGACCCATCAGCGGCTGGCTGTTGGACGAGGGCAAGTGGTGATGGTGCATCACGGGCCACGGCTGCTAACCAACGTTAGCCTCAGCGGCGGGGATCCGGCCGTCAGCTTGGCGTTCCTGCTGCCATTGCTTCAGGGCACCCTTACAATCGCCTTCGATGAAGGGCGACTTGGCGTAGAGCCACCTCCGGGGTTGTGGGGGGTGCTGCGTGCCTCGCGCTATCGCGCCATGCCTTGGTGGCTCTTCGGGGTCGCCGGGCTGTGGTTGTGGGCCACCGGGATACGTCGGCAGCCGCGGGAAGACTCGACCAAGCGGCCGCCAGGCGCAAGGACGTGCGAGGTCGCGACTCCCCAGGTTCTCCCCTTGCTGCTGGTACCCACCTCTCAGGGCGTTCGCGTGGCGCTCTTGGTTGCGCTCGCGGCGTTGCTGGGCACGCTGCTCAAGCTAACGTTTTTCGGAGGTTGGTTGGCAGGCGCCGTGCTCGTGGCTGGGGGGGTAGACGCTGTGCGGCTGTGGCGGACTCCGGCTCCTGAGCTTGCCGAGGCAGAGACACAGGCTATGGGGGAGGTTTGGCTGTGGACCCACAGCCCATGGCGATGGTGGTGTCGCCGTTACGCCATCGAGCGACAGGCGAAGGTGAGCGCATCATGAATTTGGTGCACCTGTCAGATCTGCACGCCGGGCCCGGCTTTCGTCCCGAGGTGGCGCACGCGCTGCGTCTGCGCCTCTCCGAGCTCCAGCCCGAACTGATTGTTTTTACGGGCGATTTGGTGCAGCGCTGGGAGCGCACCAGCGACTGGCTGATGGCACGGGGCTTCCTTCGGCGGCTTGCCGCGCCGGTTCTGGCGGTGCCAGGCAATCACGACCTACCGGTGTTTGACCCAATCGCGCGGGCGTGGCGGCCGCTTTTGCGCTTCGAGGCGGTGGTGGCGCAATCCGCAGATTCGCAGCACCAGCTGGCTGCCGCCAGCGTGGTGGGTTTGAACGCGTCTAAGTTTTGGACGCTCGACCTGGGGCGGATTTCGGCGCCGCAGCGTCACCAGACCGCGGCGTTGTTAGCCGCACAGCCACCCGAACACTTGCGTATTGTGGCGCATCATCACGGTTTGGCCGAGCCGGCAGGGAAGCGCCCGCGCGGGCGGCTGCGGGGGGCTTTAAGTTGGGTGCAGGCTCTGGCGGCGATGCGGGTAGATCTGGTGCTTACTGGCCACAATCATTTCCCGATGGTGCAGGCGTTGGGAGCAGGCTACGGCCACGCGTTTGTCTGGTCGCAGGCGGGTACCGCGACCTCCTCCTATTATCGACACCCCGAGTGGCAGACCAATAGCTTTACCTCGGTGTGCGGCGACGCTCGCGAGTTGCTCGTTTGCGTGTGGGCCTACCGCGGCGCCGAAGGCTTTGTGGTCGCAAAGCGACAACGTTGGCGGCGGCAGGCGTTGGGGTGGCAGTGCGCGGTCGGTTCCTAACGCGGGCGCTCAGTCCGCGCCGTAGATCACCGTGATCCACAGCTGGGGCCCGTCATGTCGGCGATCGCGGACCACGCCAATGCCGGCGCGGGTAAAGCGTTCGCGTAGGTGCGGTGACTGGCTGACGACCGCTACCGCATCGGCCCGGTAGACGTCTAACGCCGCCTCGCTCATGTCCAACTCTTGAAAGACCACGTCAACCACGCTACCGCGCGTGGGGCTGGTGTCGCTGACTTGGCGAGTGACCGCCATCTCGCGGCTGTGTTGGGTGGCGAGCTCGGCAAGCCGTGGGTGCGCCCGCAACGACGGCAGGCCCTTGCGGCTACGCTCACTGTTCAGGTGGGTCAGGGCTTGGTCGGCCAACGAGCGGTCGTCCCCTTCGTCGGCCAAGCGCGTGAGCACGGCCACGGCGAACAGGCGTGGTGTGCCATTGGCTAATATCTGGGTGGCGACACCGACCCCCAGCGTGGTGACATCGGGGTCGAGGAGGTTGGCGCGATGTGCGGGGCTCGCCATCCATTGCTGCCAGACGCGCTCGACGGCATCGGATGCGGCCAGGTTTTCGAGCGCGCGGGCGTAACGAACGCCTTGTTGGCCGAGGCGCTGCGTCACGTCGCCCGTGGTCGGTGAGACGTGGGCAAAGAAGCCGCTGTCGCGCATTTCTTCGGCGTGACTGCGGGCGATCTGTGCCAGGGCCGCGCTGGTGGCGAGCAACGGAATGTCGCGCGCGGCCCGGGCTCCCAAAATGAGCGACGCAATGGCGGCTTCGGGGTCGCTGTCGGCATCTCGTAGGGCCAGGGTCTCGGGGCTGGGGTCCGAAAACGGCTCTTCCCCCACGCCTACCGGTAAAATCGCTGCGATTTCAGGACCTTTACCTCGATCGAGCATGATCTCCAGGTGCGTCACACCCGGCGCCGAGCCCAGCGCCAACACCTGGCTGAAGCTACGCCCCTTTAGCTCCAACGGAATCTGGCGAATGCTGTCGTTGGGCGCCGCAATCGCCAGGCTCCCGGCCTGGGCCGGCACGCGCAACCGACCGTTGAGATTAAGGATGTCCCGACCGGCCACGCGCGCGGGGAACGGCTCCAAATCCACCAAGCGGCGCGAGAAGAGCGCCAGCAACACCGTGCCGTGCGGACGGGCGATGCTGGCCAGCCCGATGCGATTGACCTCTACTTTGGCCAGCGAGGTGTCGAGCTCGTGTTTGAGCGCGCGGCCGACGTCTTGGCCCTTCGGGACGTGTAGCGCCACCGCCGCCAGTTGCCCATCGGTCCATCCCAACCGTTGCAGGGCCCGTCGGGCATGTTCCATGTTGAATGATTGCCCGGATGTTTCAGGGACTTGCGGTAATAGCGTGCGCGCCACTTGCGACAGCCGGGCATCCAGCTGCAGGCGGGCGTTATGCTCTCGGCCCCAGGTACGTACCAGGCGCAGAAGCTGCCATTCCTCCCGACCCAGGGTTGGCGGTTTGATCCAGCGCTCGTAGCTAAACGACAGGCGCGCGGGCGCCGCCGCGGCGTGCGGCATTGGCCCCAGGGCTAACAACAGAGCTGCGAGGAAGAAACCACGACCCACCGGGGCACTGTATGGCGAGGCGATGAGGATGTGAACTTCCCGGCCAGATTTCTGTTAACGGGTTTCCATCGCAGTCGACGGCAAAACCGGGCCGCGATTCAAGTCCGCCAGGCCCGGTGCCACGTTGACGGCATCTCCCACCACCACAATCGAGAGCGCCTCGGGGGTCAGGTAGCGCTCGGCCGCGTGGCGCACGTCGGCCACCGTAACGGCACGCACTTGGTCGGCGACCTTGCGGTAGTAGTCGAGCGGCAGGTCATAAACCACCAGCCCTGCAGCCATCTCGGCGATCGCGTCCAGGTCTTCAAAGTAGCCAGGCAGCGCCAGGGCATAGCCGCTTTGGGCCAGCGTCAGCTCCTCTAAACTTACGTCGGTGTTCCGCATGCGTTCGATCTCTTTGAGGATCTCACGGATAGCTGGCAGCGTGTTGCGAGTTTCGACGGCGGCCCCGACGCCAAAGACGCCGCGACTCCGCCACATTTGGAACGCCGAGAAGGCGCCGTAGGTGTAGCCCTTGTCTTCGCGCAGGTTCATGTTCACGCGGCTGTTAAACAACCCACCCAGAATCGCGTTCATCACGTAAACGCTCATGTAGTCAGGGTCCAGGCGGGCGCGCCCGAGGTGTCCTACGCGCAGCTCCGATTGCGGTGCCCCCGGCCTATCGACCATGACAACGTGGGGCGGGGCGTCCATCGCTGCGGCGGGTGGGAGTGTCGGCGCGCCGCTTGCGAGCCACACGAGCAAGGTGGCGCGAGCGGCAGCTTGAATGCCGGTGCTGTCCAAGTCGCCCACCAAAATGAGCGTGCAATTTTTTGGATGCACCTGTTGGGTATGAAAAGCCTGCAGGTCGGCAGGTTGGATGCGCAGCAGCGCCGCCTCGGTGCCCAGGGCGGTGTGGCCGTAGGGATGCTTGCCGTACAACGCGGCACGGAATGCACGACTCGCCTGCCTCGCGGGGTCATCCTCCTCTTCGGCCAGCGCTGCAAGGCGTCGGCGCCGCGCCCGTTCGAGCTCCGCTTGCGCAAAGCTTGGGTGCAGCACCAGGTCGGTGAGGATCTCCAGCACCGGCAGCGCGTGCTCGCTTAGCACCGTGGTGGAAATGAAGATGGCATCCTGGTCGGTGTGCACCTGCAGCGCGGCACCGCGGTTCTCTAGGGCATCAGCAATCTGCTCGGCGTTGTGGCTTGGTGTTCCGCTTTGCAGCATTTCGGCCATCAACCCCGCCAACCCCGGGAGCGTGGCCGGATCTTGGGCGGCCCCACTTTTAATGACGAAGGTCAGGTTGACCATCGGCACCAACGGCCGCGGCAGCGTGACGAGGGCAAGGCCATTGGGCAAAAGCTCGCGTGTGGGGATCGGCGGTACGAAGGTCGTCACGGGCCCGGCTGGCGGTGGCACGTCCCGGGACGCTGGCAACGCGGCCATGCCTGGCGCTTGATGGCTGCAGGCACACAACAACAGCAGCAGACTGATAGACGACCTCATGGTTGCGGCTCCGTGATCACGACCACGCGCCGTGGGGTGAGCGTGGTGCGGGCAAAGTCGGTGAGCGCGTCTGGGGTGACGGCTTGGTAGCGCGCAAGGTCTTGGCTAAGCCAATCGGGCTCGGCCAGGTATTGGTTGTAGCGGTTCAGCATCTCCGCGCGGCCATCAAAGTCGCCCAGGTGCTGCACGGCGGTGAGCATTTGCGTCAGCAGTTGGTTGCGCGCCCGGCTCAGCTCGACGTCGGTGGGCGGTGTGCTCTGGAGCTCGGCTAGCACTGTTTGGGTTTCCCGTTCGAGCCGCGTGACGTCGACGCCCGGGCGTCCCAGCACTTCGATGCGGAACACCGAGCCCAAGGTTTGCGATTGCTGTTGGGCTCCCACATGTTGCGCCACCTCCAACTCATAGACCAAACGCTTGTGCAGGCGACTGGCGCGGCCATGGCCCAGCACGTATGCCAAGAGGTCAGCCTCGGCGTCGCCGGGTTGGAATGCGGCTGGGGAGTGCCACGCCAACGTGATCCTCGGGAGGCTAACCGGCTCGACAACGGTTTCGCGTCGCTCCTCGGTCAGCGGCGCGGTGCTTAGCGGGCGTGGGGTGGGGGGTGTGCGTGCAGGCAGCGTTCCGAAGTAATGAGCGATGAGCGCGCGGGCCTGCGTAAAAGCAAAATCCCCGGCGAGCACCAACGTCGCATTGGCCGGGGCGTAGTTGGCGGCAAAGAAATTGCGCACGTCGTCGAGGGTGGCTGCCTGCAAGTCGGCCATCGAACCGATGACGTTGCCGTAGTAGGGGTGCTCGGGCGGGTACAACAGCTGCATGACCTTTTCGTCGGAGCGGCCATAAGGCGTATTTTCCACCGATTGGCGCCGCTCGTTCATCACCACGTCACGTTGGTTGTCGAGCTTTACTTGGGTGAGGGCGTCGGTCAGGAAGCCCATCCGATCGCTCTCCAGCCATAGCGCCAACGCCAGTTGGTTGGCTGGGAGCGTCTCGATGTAGTTGGTGCGGTCGAAGTCGGTGCTGCCGTTCACCATGCTGGCGCCGGCCGCTTCCAACAGCCTGAAGTGCTGGTCGTCGGAGACGTGTGCCGAGCCTTGAAACATCAGGTGCTCAAACAGGTGCGCAAAACCGCTACGCCCGGGTGCCTCATGGAGTGGCCCCGCGTGGTACCACACACTCACCGCAACCAGCGGCAGCGCGTGGTCCTCGTGCAGAATCACTTCCAAGCCGTTGTCCAGGCGATAGCGCTCGTACGCGAGGTGCAGGTCGGGGGTGAGCAGTGTCGCCGCGCCTAACAAGGCCCAAGTCGAAAGCAAAGTTGTCATGGTGATTGCGAGGGGAAGGAGAGAAGAATTGGTGCCCGGGAAAGGACTCGAACCTTCACGGCGTTGCCACCACTAGGACCTGAACCTAGCGCGTCTGCCAGTTCCGCCACCCGGGCACCGGGAGGGCGCTTTATACGGATTTGGTTGGGCCGCGTCAACCGTTCTGGTGCCCACGCGCATCAACTTTCTTCCACCAAACCCTCAAGTCCGTTGGGCAGCGTGTCGCGACGAGGCTCTGCCCAGGGCGCAAGCGTCAACGTGACGGTGCTGCCTCGTCCCGGTTCGCTTTCGACCTCCAGCGAGCCGGCCAAGCGCGCAGCGGCGTCTTTGGCGATGGTGAGTCCAAGGCCGCGGGCGTTGCGTTTAAGGCGGGTGGTGTAGAACGGATCGAAGATCTTGCCCAGCCGATCGGGCGCAATGCCCTCGCCGTTGTCGCTCACCTGGATCAGGATTTGCCCGTCCCGTTGCCAGGCCACCAGGCGTACGATGCCGCCTCCGGCCTTGCCGTCGCAGGCCTCGATGGCGTTGGTCAAAAGCTCCGAGAGGATCTCTTCCAACAGCACCGCTGAGCCGCGCACCGGCTGTTGTACCCGGCAATCCAGGTCGAGCCGGGCCCGCTTCCGCCATTCCGGTTCGAGGTTTTCCACCGTCCGCGCCAACAGGGGCTGGACGGCTACCGCGTCGGTACGCACCCTGGGGTTGGGCGCAAGCCGCGTCATCGCGTTTACGGTGCCGCGAATGCGCTCCATGCCATTGGCCATTTCTTCAAGGATCTCAGACATTTCCACGGTCGCAGGGATGCGGTCGGAGCCCGGGATGCGGGCCATGGCCAAGGCCCAATCGCGCACCAAGCCGAGGTTGGATTCCAGCACGGTGAGCGGATTGCGGATGGCGTTGGCCACGCCGTGGGTGGCGGTGACCAAGCCAGCGGTTTTCTCGGCCTGCATCAGGTCGCGCTCGGTGGCGCGTAGTTGGTCCAACGTGGCCCGTAGCTGCTCGCGTTCCTTGGCCAAAAGCTCATTGGAGTTGGACAGTTGGGCGGTGAGCTGTTCACTGTAGCGCGCCAGGCGGGTGTTGTTCACCGCGCGTTGCAGCGCGCCGCGCAACGGGTCGACCTTGTCGGGGTCGGGAGGCTCGCCGTCCAGCACTTGGCGAATCACGCCCACCTCCTCAAAGACGATGGTGTCGAAGGCACCGGCTCGCATCGCTGCGCGTACCTCCAACGAGTTCAGTTGGTGCACGAGCACGATCACTGGCAGGTAAGGGGCCTGTCGGCGCAGGCTTTCGATCAGCCCCAGGCCGCCCAGCCCTTTCAGGTTCAGGTTTGCCACCACGGTCTCGATTTCCCGGGATGCAAAGCTCGTAAGCGCTGCGTCCGCGCCTTCTGCCTTGTGGACCTGGTAGCCCCAGTCACTCAGTTGTAGGCCCAGCACTTTGAGAACCACCGGGTTGTCGTCGACGATGAGCACGGTGCCTTCGCGCCGACCCGCGTCGCCCGCCTCGGGTTCCAGTTGTACCGCGCCATTATCCCACTTGAGTCGCATGCGCGCTTAGCCGCGACGTGGTGCCGACGGCACCGTCGGGCTGAAATGGCCAGCGATCTCGAACAGCCGCATCCAGCCGGAGCGGGTGTCGCCTTGTAAGGTGAGCGGTTTCAGCTCCACCACGAACTTACCGTCTTCCAGGGCGCAGGCGGCAATGGTGGCCCACACGTCGAGGGTGGTGGCGCCCGCGCTGATCTGCGTTCGCACCATAGATTGCTCGGTGAGTGGCACCAAGCCGCGCATGCGCAGGCCGTTGGGCGTGATCGCCAAGGCCTCGTAGGTCTCGGTGTTGCGGCCATGTTGGGTGCGCACCCGCCCAGCCAACGGTCTCTCCACGCCGCCTAAGCTGGTTGTGGGTTTGGCGATAAGATTGTGGGTCTGCACTGCCACCGCCGTGGGGGGTGGTGGCTCGAACCCATGAATCGCCTCAGCCACTGTCGGCAGCAGCCTCGCTAAAAGTGCAGCTTCGGTGGCATCCCTGAGCCCAGGAACCTTCGCCAGCTCCTCGACGCCTGCGGCTGGGTTGCTTTCCACCAAGGCAACCACCTGATCTGCAACGCCAATCGTATCCACGTAGGCGCGGAAGGTCTGACTCATCGAGGGCGTGTGGTGGGTGTAGATGGCCTCGCCAATGATCGGCGGAAGGTCCCACTTTGTGGCCATCACGAAACCCAGCTCGATATGGTAGCGCTCCACAAAGCAGTGCCAGGTTGCCGCGCTAAGGGGGGGCTGTTCAGAGCTGGTGGCCAAGATTTCCTCGATGCAACTAATGGCAATCACCTTGCCGAAATCGTGCAACAGCCCGCTCAAGAACGCTGTGCCAGGTTCAAGACGGCGCCGGGGTGACAGCGTGCGGCAGACCTCGGCGGCGAACGTGGCCTGACGCCATACCTCGCGCCGCAGGCTGTGCAACGGCCCGACTCGGGCCAACACCTGGCCCAACCCAAAGGTCA
>JAKLEG010000630.1 GCA_022703175.1 Myxococcota bacterium
CGCCAAACCCACAGGAATGGCGGTACCGCCACCCTTGCGCCCTCGGGGTGCAACGACGCCTGCGACCACAGCCGCGGCCTTGTTGGCGTTGCCGATGCAAGACCGCCTGACGCAGATTGCCGAGTTGGGTGCCAAATTACCCCCTCCAGGCGCAACCTCCACCCCTACGCCGATGCCTCTATTTGGCGAGCTCGACGCCGATGCCTTTGTCGAAACCGTCAAACGGCTGCGCTACCGTCGCGTGCCACCGGGAACCCGAGTGCTGGAAGAAGGCAAACCGGGTGACACCCTGCTAATCATCGTGTCGGGACAAGTGGCGATTTCTAAGAATGGCGCCGAGCTAGCACGCTTGGGTGCAGGCGCGGTGCTGGGCGAGATGGCGCTCATCACGGGCGCACCGCGGTCTGCCACGGCCATCGCCAGCGAAGCCGTGGAGTACTTCGAACTGGCGCGCTCGGACTTGGCACAACTGGCCAAGGTGCAGCCCCAAGTCGCCGAGGAGCTGGTGCTCTACTGTCGGCGCCGCTTACTCTCCAACTTGATGCGCACCTCGCCGCTGTTTGCCCGCTTTGATGAACCCACGCGCGTAAACCTCTTGTCACGTTTCCAGACCATCAGCTTTGCCGCCGACGAGACCATCATCGCCCAGGGCGAGCCTGCCAGCGGCCTGTACCTCATCGCATCCGGCGAGGTGGAGGTGCGAATTGCCAATGAAGCTGGCGACAGCGTCGTCGTAGCCACCCTCGGCCCAGGTGAAGTGTTCGGTGAAATCTCGCTTTTAAAGAACCAACCGACCACGGCGTTCGTGATGGCCAAGAACACCGTCGGCGCGTTGGTGTTGCCGACCCAAGAATTCCAACGCGTACTCGCCGAGCACCCCGCTGTGGGTCAGTACCTGATGGGACTCACCGCCGACCGTCTAAAAGCTTCAGCCGCCGCGCTCGACCAGAGCGATGTAATGAACGCCGATGATCTGATTGTACTGTAGGGGCGCCGTGTTCGACGTGTTACCAACCGAATCCAATCCGCTGACCCTGGCCACTGGGCGCACAAAATGTCGAGGACGCCAGTGCCCTTGCTGGTGTCCCGAGGCAGACTAAAGGTGGGCCGGACGCCGCTCACCTGCAGGAATGGCAATCGGCAGTTTGTTCGCACTGGTAGGTAATGGACAGGTAGCATACGGCGTGAAAGCGCAGGGAGGACTGTAGGCTTTGTTGAAGTCCAGCACCACCTGACCGTCGTTGGGAAGTGGTGTGTCCAAGAAGCGGCCAGCGCCGTAGGTGCTTTCTTGATTGGTGGCATCCCCGAACACGAAGGCGAGCTCGTCGCTGCCGGGATCTTGCGTCGCTGTGAGCGTGTAGCTCTGGCCGGCAAGGACAAACACCGCTTGCCCGGGAGAGAGCGCCTTATCTTCGGTACCAATGGCGGTGGCAAACGGAATTTCGCGCGGCGGCTCGAAGGCTTCGAACCGGGCCGTCACGCGCCACGCGGGGTCGATCGGAAAATATTCTAATCCTTTGAATTGCCTGCGCACCAAGCTGTCGTTGTCTTTGACACGCACACCCAGGCGCTCGGCACGGGCGATCACGTAGAACGTTAGCCGCCCCAGCTTCACCAAAGTGGGCTTGCCAGCAGCATCGCTAGTCAAAACGCCGCGATGTTTCGCTTCGCCGTCGATCGTCACATTCAGATTGGGTACGAGGTCCACGAGTAGGCGACCATCGTCCATCAGGGTCAACGACCCCACGTTGGCGGGCGCAGAACCGGGAGGTAACACCACGTCGGCCACTGCATCCGTGCCAACACGATTGACGCCACTCTTTAGCCAATACAACCCCGCCAAAGTCAGCCAACCGTCGTCCTTGGTAAGCGACGTCAGACGCTCAGCTCTAAACGCTTCGATCTCGGTCCGATAGCTCTCAGGGACATTGCTGCACCCAGCCAGTAACAACAAGCCAACACCCACGCGCCGTGCCAACGTCATGGTCTACCTTCCTGCGACGACGTTGACTCGCCAGGCGTCGCACGTCGACCGAGAATCAAGATCAGCAGCAAAACCGTAGCGACCAAAAGCAACACGGGGGCCATCCCCATCCGCACATCTTTGCCAATCCAACTTGTCGTCTTGATGGGGCGCCGCATAAACTCGTCATAAAACCGCATCGCTAGAACCCAACCGGAATGCAACCCAAACGCTAGGTAGAGTGAACGCGTCTTGACGACCGTGTAGCCCAACGCCCAGCCCACCAAGAACAGCGTGACCCACCCCCACGCAACCCGTTGGGGCTCGGCAAACTGCCAGAATAACTGTCCAACCAACCGAAACCCCGCAGTCCACTGCTCGCCGGAGACTTTGGGGCCACCCGGCTTGGGCCCAAGGAAGTGCAATATGGCAAAAAAGAACGACAAGAAGGCCAACGCCCAGGGCCAGGGCATCACGCGTCGCAACGAACCGAACAGCGCACCACGAAAGAACGGCTCTTCAATGAGCGGCACCACCAAGGCCGTCAGAAAGAACATCCAGGCATCGCCCCACGGCAGGGTCGTGCGTAAGCGCACGTAGCCCCCCATCGCCAACAACGCCAAGACCAGCGTGAAACCACCTGCGCCGATAATGAACCCAAGACCGATATCGGCAAATCGACGTGGGTTGGCGGACAGCTGCAAATCAGCAATGTGTCGAACGCCAAGCCAACGCAACAGCGGCCAGAGCCCAGCGAGGCCCAAGATCAGCGCCGTGCGGTTAAAATAGCTGTGAAACTTCACACCTGCGAGCGCCGGCACAAGGCCGTGCGTCACCAACGCCCGCCCAAACCAATAGACGGGCGGCGCCAGAAGCGCGGCCAAGGCCAGAATCAACGTGGCGCCCACCACGATTTTTAACACCGTTTTCACCGGCATCGTTGTGGGGGTTTGTGCGCGTGCTGTCAACCAGGCCCTGCATGGTCACCAAGTCCAGGCGCTGCGGGCTTGCCGTACGCGCGGTGGTTCGCTAAGAGCCCCTGTCATCTGAAGAAGCCCTGGAGGGACCCACGATGCACCGAACGCTGGCAATGATGGCATGCGCTTGTCTCGTGGCGAGCTGCGGCGACAGCACGTCCGATCCAGCGGACCGCGATTTGGACAACGACGGCTACGACGCTGTTGCCCTGGGAGGCAACGACTGCAACGACAGCAATCCTGAGATGCACCCCGGCGCCACCGACGTTCCGTTCAACATGCTCGACGAGGATTGTGATGGCAGCACCTTTCCGAATTTCGTCTATCAAGACACATTCTTAGGAGCTGCGCTGGCAGCGGCTGCCAGTAGCGAGGGCACGGTGTTAGGCGTCGGCGGCGCCGTCTATCGCATCGAAGCTTCG
>JAKLEG010000631.1 GCA_022703175.1 Myxococcota bacterium
CCGTGGGAACACTCGCGGCCGGTATAGCGCACGAGATTGGCACACCGTTGGGCGTCATTCGGGGACGCGCCGAGTACATCCTAAGCAAGCTCGACGTTGGCCAAACACACGAAGAGGGGCTCGGGATCATCATCGAGCAAATCGATCGCATCACTCGCACCATCCGCGCACTTCTCGATTTCTCGCGTACACGTCCTCTTGTGGTAGGCCCCGTTGACGTGGGGGCCCTGCTCCAGAAGGTGGCCGAGCTCCTCCAATACGAGTTCGACCGACGCCAGGTGCATCTTGCAATCGACATTCCAACGCGTGTGGGTTCAGCTGCCGCTGATGCCGATCAAATGGAGCAGGTCTTCGTGAACCTGATGATGAATGCACTCGATGCCTGCGCCCATGGCGGACACGTGTCCGTGTCTGTGGCGGAAACGACACGACCACGCGACACAACTGAACGAGCCCTCCGGATTCAAGTCGCCGACGATGGCATCGGCATTGTCCCTGAGGATCGGCACAAGATCTTCGACCCCTTCTTTACGACCAAGAAACGGGGCCAGAATACCGGACTCGGGTTAACAATGGTGGCCCAGATCGTGCGAAGCCACGGCGCAGAAATCCAGGTCGCAACGCAAGATGACAAGGGCACGCGTTTTGTCATGCTTTGGCCAATGGCCACCGTGAGAGCGGAGGTATCCAGTGTCGATTGACGCCAAGACCCGAGTCCTTGTGGTTGATGACCACATCGAAATGGCACGGCTCCTCGCCGATCAACTCGCAGATGCGGGCTACACGGTCGAGGTTTCGACAGCCGCGGAAGAAGCGTTTGCCTTGGCCGTGGCCCGCCCTCCTGACGTCGTAATCAGCGATCTCCGCATGGAAGGCCTTGATGGTCTCGATCTCCTCGATCGCATCCACGGTTTGGATCCCTCGATCCCAGTTCTCATCATGACAGCGTTCGGAGCGATTGACAGTGCCGTCGAAGCGGTAAAACGAGGTGCCTACCACTACCTGACGAAGCCGTTTCAGCTCCAGGAAGTACGACTCTATATCGACCGTGCCCTATCCGAACGCAATCTGCGCAACGAGAACCGCAACCTGCGCCGACTTGTGATCGATACCGAGACCCGCAATGCCATGGTCGGCCGAAGCCAACCACTCCGCGCTCTCCACGACCTTGTGGCCCGCGTCGCGCCAACTACGGCACCCGTGCTCATCCGAGGAGAAAGTGGTTCGGGGAAAGAGCTTGTGGCTCGCGCCCTACATTTTTCCGGTCCGCGCAAAGATGCACCGTTCGTTCCGGTCAACTGTACCGCCCTGCCGGAAGCGCTCTTGGAGAGTGAGCTGTTCGGCCATCTTCGCGGCGCATTCACGGGCGCAACGACACCAAGACGGGGGCTCTTCTTGGAGGCGGACGGGGGCACCCTCTACCTCGACGAAATCGGCGACATGCCGCACAACCTCCAGGCAAAGCTCCTGCGTGTCATCGAAGATGGCGAGATTCGCGCTGTAGGCTCGGACGGCAGCCGCAAAGTTGATGTGCGGATTATTGCATCTACGCATCAGCCCATCGAAGAGCGGATCCAAAACGGACACTTTCGCGCCGACCTCTACTATCGGCTCAATGTTGTCGCTATCAATATGCCGCCATTGCGCGACCGCTTGGACGATTTGCCACTCCTCATACACCATTTTCTCGGTAGAACTCGTGACGTCCATCCACAGATGCGCGTGCGCGACCTGTCTCCAGAGGTCTTCGCCACACTGGCCCGCTACCCTTGGCCGGGAAATGTCCGCGAACTTGAAAACGTTATCAAGCGCCTCGCCATTGTCAGCACCCAGGAGACCATCGACCTCACCGAACTCGGCCTGCATGCGCCCGGTATCGTGGATGGTGGATCACCGCTCGAGTATGCCAAATCGGTTACGATGACGTTGCGCCAACTTGAAGACGAATACATCGGTTGGATGATTCGCCGGTGTGACGGCAACAAGACAAAAGCTGCAGAACTCCTTGGGGTAGACGTTTCAACGATCCACCGTCGTGATCGCGTTACAAGGTAACCACGCTCGGCGATTGCATCCGAGGTTCCATTCTGACGAAATCATTGACTTGTCCTGTATTCACGTAGGACAAGGAACGGGCTCGTATGGCTAGGCTGCTCGGTACACGCGGCCAGCACCGAGCGACGGGATGTTTTTGGGTGTGGCGCACCACGTGGAGGCGCCGCAGGTTTTCGGATGGTCGGGCCGCCATCTGTCGCACGCACTGTGTTGTGCGCGGAGATGCCTGTGGTGGCCTCGGGGTTCCGACAAGTTGCATCTGGGGAGCGCTCCAACAAGCATCCCTGCTCGCCCACCGTACCGGGGAGACTCTTCCGGACCTCTTTCCACTCGTCATCCGCTATCGCCGGGCGTGTCCTCACGCAGTTCCATCGTCTGCGCGATGCCATTGCCCACGGCCCCCAACACGACATACGGAAGAACCGATTCGGCGAGTCTTTCGCACCCCTAGACATTCAGGCTTTGCTGGTGACCGAACGTCGCGTCGCTGACGGCTGCAATCGCTGGCGGCGTCAGATGTCAAACCGTCTGCAGGCAATCCAGTACCCAAACCAGACAGGAGAATTTGGATGGTCAAAGAACCTACGCCCCGAACTTGGATGGAACGCAACGGCGCCTATCTAATTCCTATTGGTATGCTCGTGCTCTTGGTCGTTGTCATCGGACTTTCGAAGTGCGTGCGTTAGTTACCTCCGCCTCCAGGTGCTCGACGAGACACCGAAGGGTTTCCTGCGTCCTAGCGATGGCGTCTGGCGACAAACCGGCGAGAAGCGACGCAACACCGTGCTCGACAGTGCCGTCTGTCGGGCAATCCAGTTGATGACCTTGGGTGGTGAGCCCCACCAAGACCCGACGCACATCCCGCGGATCACGCCGACGAACAACGAGACCCTTCTCCTCTAGTCGGGACAGAAGCGCGGAGATCGTTCCTGGATCGACATGAAGCTCACGCGCCAATTGGCCGGCAGTGATACCCGGAAATCGCCCCGCCAACCGAATCACCATTCGTTGTTGTGCGGTGACTCCGAGCCGTCGATCCATGAGTCGAGACAGGCGTTCAAGCACGTGATTCAGCTGCCAGATCCTTCGCAAGAACTCCAATTCCGGAGGGAAATCCAACCGGTCCCCGTCTGAGATGTCGCCAAGGGAATCACGCACGGCGGCTCCGTTCGGTTACAAACTGACCAAGCAGGCGATCCATTTCGCGTTGGTTGCGCACGTACAGCGGCGCACATGAACGCTGAGATCTGCCTACGCGTACACCAAAAAACTGCCCCGGTTGATCGATTGCAAACACGTC
>JAKLEG010000632.1 GCA_022703175.1 Myxococcota bacterium
ATGATCGATCCTTATCGCGCGGCCACCCACAACAAGGGGGTGATGAACGGCATCGATGCGGTGGCGTTGGCCACCGGGAACGATTGGCGAGCGATTGAGGCGGCAGCTCACGCCTGGGCCGGACGCGGGCCAGGGTACACAGCGTTGACCCGTTGGAGTCGCAACGAGGCGGGGGACCTTTTAGGGGTCCTGGAGCTGCCTCTCAAGGTAGGGACGGTGGGAGGGCCGGTGCAGGCCAATCCGGCTGCGGGTATCAACTTACGGATGCTGAGCGTGCAATCAGCGCGTGAGCTGGCTTGCGTGATGGGAGCGGTGGGCCTGGCGCAGAATTTCTCGGCGCTGCGAGCGTTGGTGACCGAGGGTATTCAAGCGGGTCACATGACCTTGCATGCGCGTGGCGTGGCGTTGGCCGCAGGGGCCACGCCTGAGATCTTTGATGCCGTGGTGCAGCGGCTTATCTCCACAGGCGAAATCAAGGTTTGGAAAGCTCAGGCGATTGTTGCGGAGCTCCTGAGTCATCGCGGCAAGTCGGCGGTCTCTGAGCCGCTTGAGGCCTTGGAACCCGAGGTCGGCTCAGGGCACGGCAAGGTGATCCTCTTGGGTGAACACGCCGTGGTGTATGGGCGCCATGGCTTGGCAGCTCCCGTGTCGCTCGCGATCCGCGCTAAGGTCGAAGAGGGGCATGATGATGGCGTGCGCTTGCTGGTGCCTGCATGGGGGGTGGAGGAGCGGGTGCGCACCGACCGCAAGCACCCGAACTCGATGCACCAGTCGTTGCTGCTGTTTTTGAAGGAGTTGGGTCTTGAGGGACGCTCCTTGTGCGTGAAGCTGTTCCCGGCCATTCCGCGGGCGATGGGGCTGGGCGGCTCGGCTGCTGCTGCGGTGGCGGTGATTCGTGCGCTGGCGAATCATTTCAATATTGTTTTGTCGGACGCCGAGGTGTGTCGCTTGGCTTACGCCTCGGAGCAGATCGCCCACGGCACGCCGTCGGGCATCGACAACACGATCGCTACGTACGGGGAGTTCGTGTTGTTCCAGAAGGGCGAGCCGCCGACGTTGCGCCCCGTGCATGCGCCCAAGCCGATTCCGATCGTGTTGGGGCTCAGCGGCGTCGAAGGGCTCACCGCCAAAACTGTAGCCGTCGTACGGCACATGCACACCCGCAACCCAAAGCTGATTGAGCCGATTCTCGACCAAATCGATGCCTTGGTGTTGCAAGCCGTGCAGGCCGTGGAGAATTACGATCTGCGCCACTTGGGTGATCTCATGAATATCAATCATGGGCTGCTGAACGCGCTTCAAGTGTCGAGCCCCGAGCTAGAAACGCTGGTGACGTTGGCGCGTAACCACGGCGCTTGGGGCGCGAAGCTCACCGGTGGTGGGGGCGGTGGCGCGATGGTGGCGTTGTGCCCGGAGAATGCTGAAGCTGTAGCGGCGGCCATGCGTCAGGCTGGCTTCCAGGCGATTATCACGGAGATTGGCTAGACCCATGACCCACCAGACCCTCGACAAGGCCGCATCCGACCTGCTCATTTTGGTGGACGCTGAGGACCGTGAGCTGGGCTACGAAACCAAGGCTCGCTGTCACGATGGCGCCGGCATCTTGCATCGCGCTTTTTCGGTGTTTTTGTGGAACGACCGCGGTGAGCTGCTATTGCAGCAACGCAGCGCCGAAAAGCGTCTCTGGCCTGGCTATTGGTCCAACTCCTGTTGCTCCCATCCGCGTAAAGGGGAGCAACTTGCGGCGGCGGCACTGCGTCGGGTGCACGAGGAGCTGGCGCTGACGGCCGAGCTTACCTGGCTGTTCAAGTTTACCTATCAGGCCGCGTTTGGCACTCTGGGCTCCGAGCATGAGCTCTGCTCGGTGTTCGTGGGCCGCACGTCCGCGTTGCCGACGGTAGACCCGAGTGAAATTGGCGCTTGGCGCTTTGTGTCGCACGCCGAGCTCAACCGGGAGCTTTCCACCTCCCCTGAGCGATTTACCCCCTGGTTCAAGCTGGAGTGGCAAACGCTGTGCCGCGAGCATGGCGAGCGTCTAGCCGCGTTGGCGCGAGCACGCCACTGACGAGGGTTGTCGCGGTTGCGCAGTCGGCCTTGGAGTCCCGAGGCTGTGCCAATTGGCTTGAAGATCTAGGCCGTTTGGCAACAAACGTAGCTGTTTGACGATACTGATGAGGTAGAGTAGGCCCACCAAGCGCGCACAGCGCATCTTGGGCTGACCGCAGCAGTTTTGCGCGATTCTGCGTCACGAGGATACCATGCCGATTAACGACCCCGCTTTGGTGGCACAACAACTTCGCACGGCATTTGCCAACGGCATTTACTCCGAAGCCGAGGCCAATAAGGTTCTGAAAGCCCTCAAGGCCGACGGGGTCACCGACGAAGAAGCGAAGGCGGTGGTGGCCGAGTTTTGCGCCGCGATGAACTCGGGCTCCGGGTTGCCTCAAATTGATGTGGTGACCGCCAACCGCCGCGCGACCTCCAACAAGTTCTTGGCCTCGGTGGACAAGGCGCGTCCGCTCCCCGACGTGGACAAGACCAACGCCCCCACGCTGCCCAACGGCACCCTCGATTTTGTAGCACTGCTGACGCGGCCCAACCAACCGATCGGTGTCACGTTACCGTTGCCGAGCTTGTTGGGGCGGCCGTTGCTTGTGGAGAGCAACGGCGGTGTCGTCGTGGCTGGCCAGGGCGTGTCGCTCGACCTGTTGGCGCCCGTCGAGCCGGCGCGGCTAGAGGCTTTGTGGGGTCTGGCGCAGCCGACACAGCTGGAGGCTTTGGCTGCAGGGCCGCGCACCAAGCTTTTCGAGGGTCTCGCCAAAACGCTCGTCGCGGCTGTGGCCACGCCCCTTTCGACCCCCGACAAGTTTGAACGGCTGGTGGGTGCGACGGCGGCGATGGCCGTGTTGGCGCGGGTCCCGACCAGTTGGTCAGCGGCGGTCGTGGAGCAGGTGTTAACAGTGGCCGAGACCACCGTTTCGCCGGCCTTGAAAGCCTTGGCGCTTACGGGCTTGGACGCAGCCACCTTGAGTGATGCCCAGAAGACGCGCCGGCAGGCGGTTGTCGCGGGTGCCGGCGATCAGGACCTCATCGCCCAGCTAAATAGCTTGTCTGCGCAGACCGGCTCGGTGGCAGGTCTGATGGCACAAGGCGAGGCCGCGCAGATGGCGTGGTCGGGCGTGGCGTTTGCCAACGATGGTACGGCGGTACAGAATTTCTTCGACTGCTTTGCCAAGTGGGCGCGGCTGAACAACGGCGCGCCAAGCACCTGGGAAGCCGACGAGTTGGCGGCGTTCGAGCAGAAGTTTAAGCCCTATATCGACGGCTCCACCCAGGCCGGCTTCATGTTTGGCG
>JAKLEG010000633.1 GCA_022703175.1 Myxococcota bacterium
CAGCAGTGACCGCGAAGATCCCAACAGACCCAAGGAGATACTCGCTGCCTGCCGAGCGCTTGGGGCTGACTTTGCTCCTCTCGACAACGCCATGTACATGGGCAACGACTTTGAGGAGCTGCTCGGCATGGGTGAGGGCATTTACGTCGGCCAAGGCACCGGCGCTGATTTCGCCTACGACGGGCCCGTGATCTACCACGAGTACATGCATAACGTGGCCGCGAACTTGGGGGCGCTTAGCGCCGGTACGCTTCTCGACGCCTACGGCACCGACGATGCTCCTGGCGCATTAAACGAAGGCTTTGCCGATTACTTTGCCGCCAGCCTCTCAGAGAACCCGGTGATGGGCAGCTACGTCGGGCCACGGTCCGGCTGGGGCGACAATTTGCGAACCCTAGAGCACGATCTGCGTTGCCCCGACTACCTCATCGGCGAGGTACACCAAGACTCCAAGGGCTTCGCAGGAGCCTTGTGGGCCGCGCGCGCGCTGTATCCTCAACTGGAAACGGTACCGACCTCCGATACCAACGTACGCGTATTTGACCGCATCGTCTATGAAGCGCTGGCGGCGTTACTCCCCGACAGCAATCAAGCGGACGCCGTGCAAGCAGTGTTAGACGCCGTAAAGAGCGAACCCGCTTTGAACGACGCTGACGCAGCGCAGGCCCTAACCGTGTTCAGCGAGCGCAATATTGTGGCCTGCGAACGCGTGTTGCCGGTCACCACCACTGTCCCAATTGCGAAGCTCGAACTGATGGGCAAGGGCGAGAGCTCCCCGCTGGGAGGCACAGTATTCGCCTCGTATGCGCCCGGGCCACTCCAGCTGGTGGTGGCGGTGCCAAGTCACGGCGGCACCGCAGAATTGCGCGCCACTCTTGCGCAAAGCGGCCCCAGCTTGTCAGTGGTTCCAGACCTAACAGGTAGCGAGCCCGCTGAGCCTGATTGGGATGTAAAATTCTACTGGCGTCTCGATCAACCCGTGGCGTTTGACTACAGCGGCAGTAGCCTCATCAACGTTACCGCCACGGACCAGGATGGTCTTCTAACCCCCACGCTCGTGCCCGCTAGCGACGGGAGTGTTGATGTCGCAACCACTCTGACGCTACCCGTTGGCGCCACTAAGCTCTACCTCGCCATCGCTAACTACACGGTGGAGAACGGCGTGCTGACAAACGTCCGACTGGGATCACTCACCGAGAATCCAGCGCCGACGCCCGATGCAAGAGCCGTCCAGAACAAGGATGACGGTTGTGCTGCCGCGGGTCCCAGCGTCTTCGCTGCATTGTGCGCTGCCACGATGCTGTGCCGCCGTCGCCGCTAGTCGCTTAGGTTTCGAGCAAGATCTGCTTGTAGCCGTCGAGATCTTCCAGAATCATCCCCGCACCCTTCACCACAGCGAGCAAGGGCTCCTCGGCAACGAATACCGGGATGCCAATCTCTTCGCGCAAGAGCGTATCGAGGCCGCGCAATAAGGCCCCACCACCGGCCAAGACAATGCCACGCTCGGAGATATCCCCGGCCAGCTCAGGCGGCGTCTTCTCCAGTGTTTCCCGCACTGCGCCCAAGATGCTCCGCGCGCAATCGGCCAACGCCTCACGAACCTCAGGCATCGTCATTTCAATCGAGCGTGGCACGCCGGTGATCAAGTCGCGCCCCTTCATGTCGATGGGCGGCAACTCTTCACCTTCCTTGGGTTGCCAGACGTTACCCAAGCGGATCTTGACATATTCAGCGGTGCGCTCGCCGATGAGCATGTTGTGGTGGCGTCGGACGTAGTTGATGATCGCCTCGTCCATTTTGTCACCGGCCACGCGCAACGTGACATTGGTAACCATGCCCGCCATCGACACCACGGCCACGTCGGTGGTGCCACCGCCGATGTCGACGATCATGTTCCCACGCGCTTCTCGCACCGGTAAACCCGCACCAATGGCGGCCGCCATCGGTTGTTCAATCAGCCACACCTCGCGCACGCCCGCATTTGTAGCCGCTTCGCGAACGGCCTTGCGTTCGACGTTGGTGATTCCGGCAGGCACCGAGATGATGAGGCGCGAGCGGACAAAGTGCCGGCGGTTGTGAATCTTCTGAATGAAGTACTTCAACATCGCTTCGGTCACGGTAAAATCGGCAATCACGCCGTCACGCATCGGCCGGATAGCCACGATATTACCGGGCGTTTTGCCCAGCATGTTCTTGGCCTCGGACCCCACCGCGCAGACGCGCTGACCACCGTCTTGCTTGGCGATGGCCACGACCGACGGCTCGTTTACGACGATGCCCTGACGCCGTACGTACACAACAGTATTGGCCGTGCCCAAGTCGATGGCGAGATCGGTCGAGAACAGCCCAAAAATCTGGTCAAACATGGGGCCACACAACCGTTCCTCGGTGTGCGAGTCAAGGCCGTTTACGGCATCTTGAACCGTTGCTCGGCCGAGGCCTCTCGCTTCGTGGCGACATCATGCACGGCCAGGCGCACCCGATACTCACCGGTCGGCAAACCCTTCACTTTGAGGGCAATCACGACGAACGTATCGCGATGCGGCGTCCGTGCAACCAGACGTGATTCACCCAGGCCCACGTCGCGCGCCAGCTCTTGCCCTTCAGAGTCGAACAGGTACAGGTCGCTTGTCAGGTGCACCTCGTACCAATCTCCGGGCAAAGGTCGCACGGTATGGTTCGCCACTTGGGCATACAAGTAGATCTCGTCCCCGCGGACGGTGCCTTGGACCAGCGGATGATACAGCCCCAGTCCTTCAGGCGGTTGCATCAAGATCTGCATGTCGCGCAGCTCTACGGGAGCCAGGCCCGCCGCACGTTGCTCAAGCGCTTGCGCCCACCGGACGGTTTGCTGCCAGTCTTTGACTTTGATTGCGGCTTGCAGCTCAACCAACTCATGGTCCACACCGGGTGCCGCCCCCAAGCTTAGGATCATCAACCATGTAAACATGCTTGCACCTCCACATGCCCCTAGGTAGCGTCCCGGCATGCGCACGTCGCTCCTTTGTACTCCAATCTTGCTCGTCGTTACGAACTGCGCGGCTCCTGCTTCCCAGCCTCCGCCTGCCCACGCGGTGACCAGCACCGCGGACGCGCCCGTGGATTATGGAACCCTGGTTAAAATGGCCGAGGCGTACGTGCAAAAGGGGCGCACTGAACGGGCCGTGGAAATGATCACCCGCGCCGTGGCATTGGACCCACAACGGCCGGAGGCTTACGTCATCTGGGGATTGGCCTTGGCCCAGGAGAAGCGCCTCGACGAAAGTGCCGCCAAGTACGAACTTGCGCTTAGTCGCGGCAGCCAGGAGCGCGAGCTCTTTGTAGAACTGGCCAGTGTCTACGAC
>JAKLEG010000634.1 GCA_022703175.1 Myxococcota bacterium
TCCTGAGTTTCGTAAGGTCGAGCGAGCTAAGGTATGCCACATGGGACGAAGTGGACTTCGAGGCACGCGAATGGCGCATCCCTGCCGGCCGCATGAAAATGGCCAAGGGGTCCAATCAGTCTCACGTCGTGCCGCTGTCACCGCACGCGGTGGCGATTTTGCGTGAGCTCTACAAGCTAACGGGCATCAAAGGCGGCTACCTCTTCCCGGGCCTGCGCGGCGCGAACACTGTGATAAGCGAGAACACCATCGGCAATGTCTTGAAGAAGATGGACTATAAGGGGCGGCAGACTCTGCACGGTTTCCGCGCCAGCGCTCGAAGCATTCTGGCGGAGCGGGGGTGGAGCGAAGTCGCCCTAGAGCGCCAACTCGACCACGCTGAGACGCGCCAGACCGTCGCGTCGTATGCCCGCTCCCAGCACATGGACGAGCGCCGCAAGTTGATGGCCGACTGGGGGGCTTGCGTTGCTGCGATGGAGAACGATCGACCACTGCCGCGTCGGGTCGCGTGAGCCCTGAACGATCGCGGGCGATGGGTGCTCTGTCGCGCGAGCACCGACCAGGCGCGATGTCGGGCCTAGCCGTCCGGCAGGAACCACCATCGGTTGGCGAGTACTTCTCGCATGCGTAGGTCTTCGCAACATGGGTAACACGCGCGTTACCCGCACATTGCCGATTTGTCGCTCGTTGATCCTCGCGCTTGGCACGGCAAGTGTCCGTTTGCCGTATGAATTAGCCAGTTGGCCACCTTATGGCGGCGTGTCGGGGCCTCATGAATTGGCCACCACATCGGCGCCTGACGAGGCTCATGTTCCTTGTGCTTCGGAGAGCGCGAACCGGTCCGGCGGTAAGGTGTTGGGCGTATCCCCTTGCCTCAGGAAACTGCCGCGCACGGCCAAAGCCAGTCACATTGATCTGCGCCCAATACCGGGCAGTCGACTCCGGCTGGGTGCCGTGAGCGCGTCGGTTCCGGTCTTTGAATTTGGCCGGCGTATTGCTGGTGATTGGGAGCATCCACGCTTGACCCGCCCAAGCGACCCCACCACAATCAAGCTTGTCAGACTGAATTGGTTTCCCTCGGCCCTCAACAACTATTAGTAGTCGCGATGATCGAATCATTGCCAACGTGTGAGGAGAACGAGTTCTTCTCTACGACCTTTACTCCGCATCTCACGTTGCCTGGTTTCTTCCCGGGTGCCGGTGGATTTTTTCATGGCCATCCTAATGCGCGGAAGAGAATCCTAATATTTGGCACTGACTTCGGTCAGCTCGACTATCAGCAAAGGCTCCCCGCGTTAGGTGGAGAGCCAGCTGATAACGCCACAATCTTCAATCTGACCAAGATTTTCTCGAGCGCCGGCGTTTCTCTGGACGACTGCTTCCTGACCAACGCCGTTCTGTGTACTTGGCGCTTAAACAGTGCTGTCGGCAACCATAAGGTTTGGAGGAAGTACCCACGCTACATCGCGGATTGCGCGGCATGGCATCGCCGCTTCATCGAGCAGCACAAGCCTGTCGCGCTCGTGCTCATGGGGACACCTGCGCTGACGACGTTCGGGCAGGTTCTCTATTCAGAACTCGGCAGCTATTGGAAGGCTTTCAGTTCGTTGAATGCCGTGTACGCAGCGCAGCGCGAGACATATAGGGTGCCCAGTGGACCCATAGTGCTTCTAATTCCGCACGCTTCGCTTTGGTATCCGAACGCGAAGAAGTATCCGGACATGGCGGCCACGGCGATCCAGCACCTTCGATCCTTCTCTTCGTGAGTCCAATGTTGAGCACCCGCTCCCCGTGGGGCTTCGTGGCCGGAGTCAGTCGAGAGCGGTCACTTGGCCGCGTCACGCGACTGACTGCAAGCGCTGCAGAGCGAGTCGCTGACATCGACCGGGCGACGCCGCACGACAATCGCGAAATCGGCGTTTCGCAGCTCTGCTGTGCAGGCCTTCTTGCCACTAACGTCGGGATGCTTGAGAGGACCGTCGAGACGAAGGGGCGGTGACGACGAATGAGATGGAAAACCATTACCTAAACCAGCGTGCCTGTACCGGCTCTGCTGCCTCCGAAAGGTCGCCTGCGTGAGCG
The DNA here is from genome assembly GCA_022703175.1 of Myxococcota bacterium. Taxonomy (GTDB): domain Bacteria; phylum Myxococcota; class XYA12-FULL-58-9; order XYA12-FULL-58-9; family XYA12-FULL-58-9; genus JACRCV01. The sequence continues at coordinate 2,083 of JAKLEG010000634.1, forward strand.
TTTCAAATGTTCCTTCAGACCCTCTGGAGTTGAGGTTCACCCGGTTCCTCGAAGGTTTGCCGGGCGCTGAGGCCATAGACCGCTTGGTGCTACCGGATGACCCGCAGCGCCGGCGCAAGGCAGACTACCTGTTGGAGGGTCGCAAGGTCATCGTCGAGCTCAAGACGCTGACCGAGGATCCGTCGCCCAAGGTTGCGGCCACAGCCGATAAGCATCGTCATCGCGACGACTGGCCGATGTTTTACGGCACGGCCGACGCCCGCAAAGTGCTGGCCAACCTGCCAGATGGCGAGGCCATCTACGCCAAGATGGTCAATGCCGTGGGCCGCTCAGTTGAAGCGGCGGTGCGCTCGGCCGAGGAGCAGGTGACCCACACGCGGCACGTCCTCGGACTGTCGGATGCTGCAGGCGTGCTCGTGATCCTCAACGACTCCATCGACATTCTGGACCCATATGTGGTCAGCCACCGCGTCGCTCATCTGATGCGTCGCCCCCGCACCGGGAACAGCGAGGCTGAGAAACTGGACTTCGTCTGGTTGCTCTTTGAGAGCCATGTCATGGGAACTGTGCATGGCCGCCCGGCTGTGCCCTGCATCCTGATCAATGGCGACGGTGCAGACCGCTTTCCGTGGTTCGAGCGCTTCCACCATGACCTGGTGCACCGGTGGGCTCATGCCAATGGGGGCATCTCTGTGGCTGGAGATGCGCCGGACCCCTCAAAGATCAAGTTCACCCCGATGAAGGTGGCGAATGCAGCCCCGCCGAAGCAGCTACCCAAACATGAGTGGTGGCGCCGCCAGTACCAAGCGCAGCCGTACCTGCGCCCACTCAGCGACGCGGAACTGCTGGCGAAGGGGGCGGACATCGTGCGCCGACTGATGCCGCACTTCATCAAGGGCGGGCCTGGCTACGTCCCCGAGGTTGTGAACCCATCGATGGAGGAGTTCACGCACTTCATCGAGGAGATGAACTATCGCGGGATTGATATGCGCTGCATTCCGAAGCACTGATGGGCAACTGCAGACTGGGGACCGTCATTCGTTCTGAAATGACGAGCGTCGTTGGTTGCCGGAACTGGCCGTTCGACGTGCGCCGCAACCTGTGAATGACCAGTAGGACACGGCGCCCGCGGAAGCGGGAGGCCTGATTCCTTATGGGTTCGCAGAGAAGCGGGGGGCGTCCTGGACGATCACCGGATGACCAAGGAACTCGCTCGGTATGTCGCCCGGACAGTAGGTCGGGCTGACCCACACCC
>JAKLEG010000635.1 GCA_022703175.1 Myxococcota bacterium
GATTTTGGACTTCCAGTAACACCACCTGTGGCATCTGGCTCCGACACCGTGCAGGTTGCGCAGGCGTCCGAGTCAGCAACCGCTGCTGTCGTAACGCCAACGCCGCCTCTGCAAGCCGACAGCGCGACTGAACCCGCGCCAGCGACCGCCATCGATCCAGGTGCCGCCGCGCAGCCTGCGCCGACACCCGCCCCAGCACCCACTGAAACGGCGACCACGGTGGCTCCTGCTGTCGCGCCGAGCATGACTGCGAACGCCGAAGATCTTGCACCTGTCCGGACGCCTGTCGTGGCGTGGGCGGGATACGGCATTGCGGGCGCGGGGGTGGTCGTTTTGGCCGCTGGTGGTTACTTCGGTACGCAAACCCAAGCGTCCACGTCTCCCAGCACGACGCAACCCGAGGCGCGCCGGTTGAATCAAGATGCGCGTCAGGCGGCCGACCGTGCCAACCTGTGCTTGCTCACGGGAACTGGCCTCGTGGCGGCGGGCGTAGGGCTGTGGGCGCTGGAGCGGTTTGTTTTGGCCCAAGCCACTGTCGTATCGGTTGCCCTGCTGCCTACCCCTGGTGGCGGCCTCAGCCTGCAGGGCCGATTCTAAGGCTAGGGCGCAATCGCGGTATCGAACAATGAGCGCGCATCCTTGGCTTTGATTTTGACCTTGCCGCGTTTGGCTTTGCCCGCCTTTTGTTTGGGTTCCCCCTCGGCCGTCTGGGCATCCGGATCGGCCCGCGTGACCTCGTCTGAGTCACGTTCTTCCTGAGCGGGTGTCTGCGTCGGTGTTGGCTCGGGAGCCAGCGCTTCTTGTTGAGCTGGGGCCAAGGGAGCTGGCGTTGGTACAACAGCGGTGGGTGCCTCTGTGGCCTTCCCGATTCTCGGGTCTGCGGCAGGGCGGCGCGTCAGCGCCACACCAAAGAGAATGGCCAGCACCACCAGGCTCGCGACGGCAACCAGGACAGGCCACCGCGGCGACATCGCTTTTCGCGCGGCCGCAGGTTTTGTCTGTTTTGGTGTTGGGGTGGAAAGGGCCGCGGCTGCGAGTTGGGGCGGCAAGGACGCCAAGACCTGAGCCACGTCCACAATCTCAGTTTGCCCCTTCATATCTAGATCCTCGCCGGGACGCGGGGCGGCGGGAATTGCCGGGACTGCGACCACCAGAGTGCTCTCTGGCTGGGTGGGTGGAGTGGGGTTGGGTGCCGCTGGCGACGGGGAGACGGGCGCGTCGGGTGGTGGCTCGGCCACTGCAAAATCGTCCAGGTTGAAATCGGTGCCGCCTGCCGGCGCGGGCGCGTCTGTGCGGTTTTGCTCGTCCAGAATGCGAACTGCATCCATCAAGATCCGTTGCGTATCCAGATCCACAGCTGCCGAAACGCCGGTTGGGAGGTGGTGAAAGCTGTCGGAGGTATTGACCTCCGCCACCTCGAACAAGAAGGTGCCATCTGTCCAGCGTAAAACTTCCAGGATGGTCTGTTCGACGAGCTTCGAAAGCACCTGAAAACCCTGAGCTTCCTGGAGCTTTCCGGTCTGGACTAGGGTGGCAATGAGGGGGCGACGCTCGCTACCTTGGCGTTTTTGCTCGGCGAGGCCGGCCTCGACATCGTCGCGGGATGCATAGCCTTCGGCAATGACTATTTGCCCCGTGACCACCTTGTCGTCCGGGTGCTCCCCGCTGACGATGTGGCCGTTTTTGAGCCACAGCCGCGCGCGCTTAGGGCCACTCTCTAAGGTGAGTCGGCCGGTACGTTGAGAGATATGCAACAGCTGCAGCACATCCACAATCGATAGCTTGTCGAGTGATCCTTCGAAGGCCCGGGCGCCGAACGTATTGCGGCGTTGCTGTGCCAGGCCGTCGTTCACGTCCAAGCTTTGGGGGCCAGTCACGGGTTGCTGCGGCCTGGGCGACGCAAGGGCGGGCGGTGGCGGGGAGGCTGAGCTGGCAGGTATGGCCATCGGCGGAGCGGAGGGGGCGGGGCGTGGCATCCCGGCGGTGCTGGCAGTTTTGCTTGTCGCTGTCGGGCGGTTGGCTCTGGGGGTGGGGTGGGACTCCTCAGCAATGGTGCCCTCTGCCGTGACATGCATGACTGCGCGGCAGATTGAGCAAGTGGCCATGCTGGCAACGCCGGGAGTTCCATCACTCGGAAGGATGAGCGGTGAGCCGCACAAGGCGCATGCCAGGTCGCGAGGGGCGGGGTCGGTCACGTTGCGTCCTTGTTAGGGGGCCACCACGACCGTGGTGGTGTCACTTAGAACGGTGGCGGGCTCGGTGTGGGTCCACGTGCAGGTGACGTCAAAGCTGCCCGCGACCTTGGCCGGGAAGGTGGTGGTGTACTGACCGGCCCCAGCGCCTGTCACGGCTGGAATGATGTGGGCCGCCCGGATCTGCAGGTCATCCAAGCCAACGGTGATGCCATATGCGCCCCAGGCAATTCCCACGGTGAGGGTGCTGCAGTCTACAAATGGCAACGGCGCTTCAAGCATCGCGCACGCGTTGGCATCTCCAAAGGAGGCTGGTGCAAAGGCCAAGTCGGCCTCGCAGGCCCCGCAGCAGCGGCTCACCTGCAATTCGTTGCCGCTTGTGAAACCCGTTTCGGTAGCCGCGCGGAATTGCAGGAGCAGATCCTTGAAACCTGCGGCATCGAACGGCGTGCTGCGCTGGAGCTTGGCGTTGTTGTGGGAACGAAGTCTGACAAAGTCGCCAGCACCGGAGCACGCGGCGGCATCAAACGGCGCGGTAGGAGCGGTGGCCCAATCGAACTGCGAGGCTTGCCAACCGACCGTGCTTAATGTCAGCGGCTGCGTGAAGTCGAGTGGGCCGTGAATCGTCTGCACCGTCGCGGTGCATTGGATCTCCGCTGCCACGTCCACGGCATAGCTGCCGAGGTCAACCGTGAGCGTGACAGTGTCTGCGGCGGTCAGGCTACCATTGTTGGTTACGGTGAGGGTGAGGGCCGTCGGCAAGCAGGTGGAGCAGTCGGCGGTGCAGGCGTTGTTGCTCTCGTCGCAATCGGTGTCAGCGCAATACGAATCTTGGTCGGCGTCGACACACGAGGCGGCGCAGTGGGATCGGGTGTCATCGCAGTCATCGGCATTGGTGACGGTGTTCGCAGGGGCGGTGCAAACGGTGGCGGCCGTGGCCGCGTCACCTGCGCCGTCGTGATCCGCGTCGGCGTAGACCGTGATGCAGGTGGTGCTGCAGGTGTCGCCGGTGGCCGGGGTGTCGTCGCAATCGCCAGCGGTGACGGCGGTGTACGGAGCAGCCGCGCTGCACAGGCAGGCTGTATCGGCGGGTTGCCCAACGCCATCATTGTCATCATCACGGTAGAACGTGGTGCA
>JAKLEG010000636.1 GCA_022703175.1 Myxococcota bacterium
ACACCGACGCGCCACGGCGTTGGACTATGAGTTGGTTGAAACCTATGCGCGCGACGCCAAACGCATCGGCCCGACCTACGTCGTCAACCCGTCCGTGCCTGCATTGTTGTTGGGCCATCCTTGGCCTGTGGACGGTTGGCATGACCGCGCCGCCGAACAGGTATGGAGCCTGCTGGCGAGCCCAAACCTGTCGCGTCTGCATTTTCTGGCTGGAGACCTAGCGGGCCTGCTCTTGCTCGTGGTGTTCACGATACTGCGGCGAAGCATCACCCCCTCGGTCGCGTGTCCGCGCTGTGGCGCGCCGGCTTGTCGGCGTTGCTGCCCGGAGATGCCAAACCAAGAGGAATGCGGCCAGTGTTTCCACGTCTTCATTAAGAAGGATGGCATCGATCCCCAGGCACGCATCCAAAAAGAGATCGACGTGCACCGCTATGAAGCACGCACGTTGCGCATCCGTCAGGTGCTGTCGATCCTCGCGATTGGCGCCGCCCAAATGCTGCGCGGTGCAACGCTGAAAGGGCTTGGCTTCGTGGGCCTGTTCGCGCTGGCCATGATGGCGTTGCTCGTGGCGGTGGATATCGTGCCGTCGCCGCTCCCCACCATGCCTGCACAGCTCGTTTGGCCGGGGATGATCGTGAGCGGGCTTTGTGCCCTCGGCGCCTATGCTTGGAGCCTCCTCGACGCACAGCGGAAGGAGCACTAGCCGATGGCACTGCGTGGCACGCTCAAAGACTTCGGTATTGCCGACATCTTCCAGCTGATTGGCCATCAGGGAAAGACCGGCATTCTGACCGTGCGCAACCGCGACCAGGAAGTGAAGATCCATTTTCTGAACGGCAGTGTCGTGCGCGCTGACTCCTCCACGCGGCATAAGCGCGACCTTTTGGGCGCGATGCTCGTGCGTGCCGAAGTCGTCACTGAGCCACAACTCACCGCGTCGCTCGAGATCCAACGCAAGACGTTAAAACGCCTGGGCGACGTGCTATGTGAGGCCGGCTACCTAGACCGCAAAACGCTGGCAGCATTCGCCAAGCTGCAAACCTCTGAGACCATCTACCGTCTGTTCCTTTGGGATGCCGGCACCTACGAATTCACGCAGGCCGACATCACGGGCGGTGAGGATGTCGAGCCACTGCGTTCCGAGAACGTCCTGATGGAAGGTTTCCGTCAGGTGGACGAATGGCCGATGATACGCCGCAAGATCAGCGGCTATGGCGCGATGTTCGAAATTCTGGAGGATCTGGACGCACTCACCCATGCCGCGGCGCCGACAGCCACCAAGGCCGAAGACGATCTGGGCTTGGACGCGGCGTTTGGCGACCTAGGCGGCGAAGGGGAGGGTGACCCGCGGCGCCGGAACATCGGTCAAAACGAACGCATCATCTACCATCTCATCACACCCACCCGCGATGTGCAGAAGATCATTGATTTGTCGCGGCTGGGCGAGTTTGAAACGTGCAAAGCGTTGGTGGCGCTTATCGACGCCAAGATCATTGCGGCCTCACCGGAAGGTCATCGTAAACCGTCGGCCGAAGCGATGGTGGGCGGCATTCATCCACGGCATCGCTCCCGGTGGACCCCTGCGTTGTTGAGTGTGGCGATCTCCCTCGTGCTGTTGGGTGGAACCGCCTATGCCATCTGGACCGTCGCCTTTTCGCCGCAGGCCACGCTGAACCTGAGGCCCAGCCCGTTGGTCGGGTTCACTGCCGTGGAGTTTCAATCAAGTCTGGCGCGCGCGCAGGTCGCCAAGCTTAAACAGGCGCTTGCGGTCTACCACGCCGAGACCGGCGAGTTTCCGGCCCAGCTTGACGCCTTGGTCGATGCCAACCTGATCGCACCGCGCGACCTACGCTTTCCGTGGCAGGCGCCTTATTATTACGAACGCCGGGGTGATGGCTATGCGCTGCTACGCCCGTTGTATTAGTTCTTAGTCGCGCACGAGTTTCTAACGGTTCCCCTGAATAGCCATGCAGTATCGGCGTCGCATTCATCGGGAACGACATGCAAAAAAAGGAGGCGTCGTCTGATGCTACGTACGCTGGTTACTCTGTTGGCCCCTGCTTTGCTCTTCGCTACCGCCTGCACCACCGAGGACGAGCCCGCTGGCCCCACGGGTGACTTTGGCACTGCCGAGGTGGAGTTCGTAACCGGCGACGAAGCTTACCTGGTGGCTGTCTACTCCATGCTAGACAAAGCCGAAGGCGCAGCCTCCGAGGCCCCCGCCGACTACACCCTGAGCGCCAGCGCCGGTGCCAGCACCGCCCTGCGCCTGGCCCCACGGCGGCACGCGACCCCCGTTGATGCCAGCCGTTGGCAGGGCCGTATCGCAATGGAATCAGCGCGCCGGACAGCCATGGCCCAACAAATCGCCGACCTGCGCAGTGGCCGCTTGAGCCCGCCGCGAGATCTCACCCGACAAGCCAGCGCCTGCTCCTCGGACTGCGTTGGCAATGCGATGTGCTGGCAGGGGAGCTGCACCAGCTCGCCGAGCTTGACCTTCACCAACGGGCTGACGGTGAACACCACCGTCGTGGCCGTTGTCACGGGCGACGTAAAGGTCAACATCCTGTTGGATGATGCCGATGTCGGGGCCGAGGCTTCGGCCACAGCTGCGGGAACGGCCTTTGCCACCGCCGCCGTTGACGCGCTTGAGTTCTTCGGTCGCACCGACGGCCACACGGGCCCGCTCGACCGCGATGGCGATGGTGCGATGACGGTGGTGTTCTCCAGCAAGCTTGCGGCGTTGGACAACGTGGTCGGCATGTTTGAGTTCCGCGACTTTGGCGATCCGGCCAACGACACCACCGCCACCGGCAACCAGGCCGACCTGCTTTGGGCCCAGGTGCCAAGCGATGAGACGCGCGAAAGCTGCATCGCAAGCAACGGTTGCCCCACCTCCGTCATCACGCGCGAATTGGCGGTGGGAACACTGGTGCACGAATACACCCATTTGGTGAACTACGCCGTACGAGTCTACGGTGCGGGCGCTACCCCCACCGACAACGAAGTGCTGTGGCTCGACGAAGGCATGGCTCACCTGATGGAAGACCTAACGGGCTACGGCGCCTCCAATATTGGTGTTGCCGCGGTTGCACTACAGGAATGGCCCAGCGCGACCTTTGCGAGCAGCACCGACTCCGTCCAACAACGAGGCCAAGCCTACTTGCTGTTGCGCCACATCATTGACGACAGCGCGGCCAACGGTGCCGATGCGCTCAAAGCCGCACGCAGCATGAAATTGCACCGCACGCTGTTGAACGACGACTCGCTGGGTTTCCTACACCCCATTTTCCAACAGCGCGGCGCCGATGGCATCTGGAAGTG
>JAKLEG010000637.1 GCA_022703175.1 Myxococcota bacterium
AGGCTACGCATGCCACGGCGTGCGCGATGATGCCGGTGCAGAAAGTGCCCGGCAGTGTGAACCGACTCTGGGGACCTGCACCTGTTCCGCGGTGACGGCGGGACTCAAGCGCCCTTGCACCAAAGTGGTGGCTGGGATTGGCACCTGCATGGGTGAGGAGACCTGCGATGGCGTCGCCGGTTGGGTGTCATGTGATGCGCGGACCCCTGTCGTGGAGCGTTGCGACAGCGCCGACAATGATTGCGATTTGCTTGTCGACGAAGACCCAAGTGGTGAGCCGCTGACCGAGGCTTGCGGCTATGGTCCGGAACCCCGGAGGGCGGAGTGTAACGGTGTGCGCAGCTGCGCTGATGGTGGTTTTGATGCCTGCGACGTTGCAGCGCCAGCCGCCAACGACAGCGCTTGCAATGGCCTAGACGATGACTGCGACGGTTTTGTTGATGAGGATGCGCTCTATACCGCCGACCATTGTGCCTCTTGCGCCGATGTTTGTCCTCCAGGTCCCGGTAACATCACTGCCGCGCGCAGCTGTGTCGCCAATGGAGCGCAGCACTTTTGTGGTGCTATCAAGTGCATCGGCGTCAACTATGACGTCAATGGCAACGAGAACGACGGCTGTGAGATCAGCGATGACTACCTGTTGAGCGGCAGCATCGTCGAGCTGCATGACCAGTGGTACACAGCGTTTCTGATGAGCTCCACCGCACTTGAATGCTACGACGACTCGACGCCCATTCAGGCTTGCGGCTTTCGCATCCCTTCCGATGACCGACAACATGTCCCTGCCAATCCCACGGCACCGACTGTGGATTACTTCATGTTCCACGCGGACAACACTTGGGACTGTTCAATGCAAACCTGGGTCTGCGCAAACTTCTCAAGTGTGAGCGATGATCCCCTCCTCGCCATCGAGGTCTGCGTCTCCGACCCCGTCGGCAATGTCTACACCGAACCGACTTTCTCACCTGCCAATTGTACGACAGTGACGGGACTTACGAGCTACCGTGCCGAAATCCCTAGCGACATCTCCGACACGGCCTATCTCTACATTCGCGTCCAGTCACCGATGGCAGGGGGCTCCCACTACGGTGGTACCTACGGGGTTGCGGCCTACGATTCCGCCGGGCGCTGCCCTTTGGGCACGGCCGCTGACGTGTGTTCATATTAGCTGACGGTTGACGGCATGGTGTCCGTTCTGCAGCGGTCGCGGACACGTTGCAGGTCAACGCCAATCGGTGGGCGTTCCTCCAAGAGCCGAAGGGTCTGTGCCGCAAGCTCAGTCGCTTTGTCGGTGCCGAGGCGAATGTGCGCACAGGCGGTGAGGCTGAGGGCCTCGATGCGCCAGCGGTTGGCACCGAGCTTCTCCGCTGTGGTGGCTGCATGGCTGCCGAGCTCCGCAGCGCGGCGGAGCCTGAGAGGGCTTGCATGTGCCAGGTCGACCTCCGCTTGCGTGAGCTGTGCGCGTAGCGTGAGCAACTCCGAGCCCGTGTTCTTTGCCAACACGAGCGCTCGTTCGGCAGCACGATGGGCGGCGCTACGCTTGCCAAGACGAAGATGTGCTGAGGCGAGAACCAAGTGGGCCTCCACTTTCATCGCCATCTGGCGTTTGAGGCGACAACCTTTCAAGGCCTGGCGCGCTAGGTCGATGGCGCTGGTCGGTGATTCGTTTGTCAGAGTATTTGCAAGGTTCACCTGCGTCTGCACGATGCCGGCGTTGTCCTGCAGCGATTGTCGCAGCTCCAGCGCAGTCCGCAATCGGGAGGCAGCGAGTTTTAGGTCTCCCTCCAAATAGGCAACTTGGCCGAGCGCATCCAAGACCGAGGCTCGACCCTGCTGATCGTCGGTGTCGTTTTTGAGCCGCAAGGCATCGTCAAAGTAACGGCGGGCTTGATCCAAAGCACCCGTGTCGAGCGCAAACAAACCCAAATTCTGCAGGACAAAACCCATTCCACGTCGGTGATTCAACCGTTCGTAGATGGCCAAGGCTTCGCTCAGCGCGGCGGCGGCCTCGCCTGGGGCGTGTGCCTGCCATTGCACCAGCGCAAGCGTGCGCAGAGCATTGGATAGGTCGAGAGGGTCGTGGCCGCGCAACCGTTCAACGGCCTTCAGCGCTAGCGTGTGGGCTCGTGGCGCATCGCCAGTGAGCAGGTTGAGGCGGGCGGCACGATGCAACGCGAGGCCAGCGCGGGCGTCATCATGTATCGTCTCCGCCAAACCTACCATCTCCTTGAGGGCCAGTTTCTGTTCGGAGCGCTCCGTTCGAGCGTCCAGCAAACGCTCGCGTGCCGCGTGCAAGTCGAATTGGTTCTGGCGATCAACAAGTGACCCGTCGCTTGGGAGGGTCAGTGCTTCGTTGGCAAGCTCCAGCCCGCGTCGGTAGTCGTGCAGCAGGTGTGCTCGTTTGACTGCGTGGACGGCGGCGCTGCGGGCCGCCGCAGGATCACGGGCTTCGACGCGATGCCGAAAAATGATGGTAGGCATTTGCCGGGCAGCGTCCGGAAAGCGTTCTTCATAGGCGACGGCAGCCAGGCGATGGGTTTCGCGTTTCTCATCGTCATTTTGCAGCGCGTACGCGGCATCACGAATCAGTGGGTGGGCAAAGCGTAGGCCTCGTTCGTTATCGCGGGCAAAGAATCCCATCTCCGCGAGCATGCCTAGGTCGCGCTGCATTTCATCATGCGCTGCACCGCGACTCACCCACACTAACTCCAAGGTCCGCAACGAGAGCGGTTCACCCAAGGTGGCTGCGGCCTTGAGCAGCGACACGAGTGTCGCAGGCAGGCGCTGAATGCGCCGCTCCAATAGGCTTGGCAACGTTTTGGGTAGATCGCTCAGTTTGATGGGGGCGGCGCGTTGCCAACCGCCGTCACGATGTACCAGTGCGCCGCATTCGACCAAATAGCGCACCAGCATCGTGGTCATCATTGGGTTGGTGTGCGCTCGGTCGATGATGAGCTGCACTGCCTCTGGGGGCACCTCATCTTGGTTAAGCATCGCAGCGATCATCGCGTGCTGATCGGCCTCGGCGGGCGGCTCCAGCGTGATCTGCACGAGACCGGCGTCCCGCAGAAACGCTGGTGGTTTGAACCGAGGTTCGTAGGAGAGCACAACAATCACATGTGCGGCGCCCCGGTAGCTTTGGCTGAGATGCGCAAGCGCCTGGAGCGTCGGGAGGTCGACGGCCTCCACTTCGCGCAGCGCAATGACAAAGGGGCGGTCGGGCTCCCGATCGGCGGCGACTTCGATGAGTTGCCGAATCGTCTTTACCAACTCAGCCCGAAGCGCCTGCGGCTCGACGACATCTACGAGTGGTGAGGCGG
>JAKLEG010000638.1 GCA_022703175.1 Myxococcota bacterium
GGAAGAGCGCGAATCGATGGCGCGCCGGTACTCTGAGGTCGAGGAGCAAAACAAAGATTTTGCCAGCCGCTACGTACAAATCGAGAACGAGAACAACAACCTCCTGAACATCTACGTCGCGAGCTATCAGCTGCATTCGACGTTGGATTTCCAGGAGGTGGTGCAGATCATCACTGAGATTGTCCTGAATTTCGTTGGTGCCGAGTGTTTTGGTGTCGGCATGGTTCAGGAGGATGGCTCGGGGTTGCGGGTGCTGGCGGCCGAGGGGATTGAGCGCGAGGCGATCGCCGCAGTACGCACCGACTCGGGTATCATTGGTCGCGTGTTGCAGTCGGGCGAGCCATTTTTTGCGGCACAATTCGACGATTCGCGCCCCATGGATGCGCAGGCACCGTGGATCTGTGTACCGCTCAAGATTAAAACGCAGACGATCGGTGTGATTGTTATCTACCGATTCCTCCAACAGAAGAAGAAGCTGGAGCCGGTGGACCATGAGTTGTTTACGCTGCTTGCGGGGCATGCCGCGACGGCGGTTTTCGCGTCCAAGCTGTACACTGATTCCAAACGCAAACTGAACACCATCCAGGGGTTCATCGACTTGATGACCTCCTAAACCGTTGGATTGGGTTGAATGAGCGAGCACGCAGCATTGGTCGTAGAGGATTCGCCGACGATGAGACAGCTCATCGTTTTTGCGTTGCGTCGTCTACAGACCCTCAAGGTGACTGAGGCAGACGACGGCGTGGATGCGCTACGCAAACTCCAGGCGGGGAAGTTCGACATCCTGATCACGGACATCAACATGCCCATCATGGATGGCTTGAAGTTGGTGTCGCTGGTGCGCAAAGACGCCACGCATAAAGATATTCCCATTGTCATCATCACCACCGAAGGGGCCCAAGAAGACCGTCAGCGCGCACTGGCGTTGGGTGCCAACGCCTACATCACCAAGCCGATTCAGGCTCCGCAAGTCATCAACACCGTCAAAGAACTGCTGCACCTGGGTTAAGCGCGATGCGCATCCTGTATGGTGTGGTCGGCGAGGGCATGGGCCATGCGACGCGCAGTCGCGTGGTTTTGGAGCTCTTGCTTAAAGCCGGGCACGACGTGCGGGTGGTGGTCTCGGGGCGCGCTCACGATTTTTTGCGCACAAGCTTCGCGGGACGTGCGGGCATTGCCATTGAAGCCATCCACGGCCTGCATTTGGACTACGAGGGGAACGCGCTGGATCTAAGCGAGAGTGTGCGCAAAAATCTAGAGGCGGCTCCGCAAGGTTTGCTCAAGAACATCGCCGTGTACCAGCGGGTGGCCGAGGATGGCTTTCGACCCGAGGTGGTGGTGAGCGACTTCGAGTCGTGGGCCTACCTCTATGGCCTGAATCATCGCCTGCCGGTGGTTAGCATCGATAACATGCAGGTGATCAACCGCGCGGCGCATGAACCCGAGGTGGTGGGCGAAGGTGGCCTCGACCCATGGTTGGCCAAGATGGCCGTTAAGGTGAAGCTGCCTGGCGCGTATCACTACCTGGTGACCAGCTTCTTTTTCCCGCCGGTGTGCAAGAAACGCACGACGCTTATTCCACCCATTCTGCGGCCCGAGATCTTGGCGGCCAAGCGCGAGCCCGGTGCCCATGTCTTGGTCTACCAGACCGCCGCCGCCAACACCGAGTTGATTCCGACCCTCAACAAACTGCCGTATCAGTTCCGTCTGTATGGCATGCGCAGGCAAGGTCAGGAGAAGAACGTCACGTTGTGTGACTTTTCGCCGACCGGATTTGTCGACGACTTGCGCACGGCCCGCGCGGTGATTGCGGGGGGCGGCTATTCCTTGATGGGCGAAGCCGTGCATCTGCATGTGCCGATGCTCTCAGTGCCTATCGAAGGGCAGTTTGAGCAGGAGCTAAACGCTCGCTATCTCACACATTTGGGCTATGGCAATTGGACTCGCACCCTCACGGTCGAGGCGGTGGAGGCGTTTCTAGCTGCAACCGACCAGCATGCTCAGGCTCTGATGCGCTACACACCGCGGGATAACCAGATGCTTGCGGAGTGCGTGAACGAGCTGTTGGATTCGGTCGCGGCGAAGGCCCCGCGCCCGACCCGATTGCAAAGCGCGAACCTGGGGGCGTATGCCGGCGATGCTTTGGACGACGAGCCGAGCCTTACGTGAGCGCGGCCGGATATCGTAACCGTCCGTTTCTACTTTGTTTCTGGTGGCGTTGAAGGCGCGGCGGCGGGCGTGTTGGCGCGCGGCATGCGTTCTTCACGGATCCATGTCTGCAGCGCCGCGGTCTCCGCTTCGTTCACTGCGCCATCCCAATGCAGGAGGATGTAGGACCAAGGAGGCATCTCTCGTGCGTCGAGGGTCTCTGTAAGCTCCTGCAAGATGGCTGCGGGCACCGGTTGCGGTGAGGCTAGCAGACTCTCCAGGTTTAGGTGTCGCAAGGCGTCGCGGACGTGGTGTTCAATAAGGCCTTGAGCGCCCGGTAGCGCGCCATAAAACGGCATTTTCCCACGCGTGGTGTGGCAGTTGGCGCATTTGGTGGTTAGCAACGGCTGTACGGTGGCGAGCCCTGGATGACGTTGCAGATCAGCGTGTTCAAGTGCGCCATCGGGCGGTCCAGCCACCAAGTTGGCAAGGGGCAGGGCCAGACCCAAAACGGCCAACAGCGCTAATGTGACCGCCACCTGTTTCATTGCTTTGCTCCTTTGCGAGGCCGGGCGATCTGTCCCCCAAGCGGTTTGCCGCGTTTGAAGACCGCATGAATGGGGGCGTCGCCGGGCCAGTAGAGCAACGCGCGCCAATCGGTGTGATCAACCACGACCAGGTCGGCAAGTTCGCCTTGGCGCAGGCAGCCGCGGTCGTTTAAGCCCAGTGACTGTGCAGCGGCGCGGGTGATGCCAAACAACGCTTCTTCCAGCGACAAGCCACACTGGGTCGCAGCCAGTGTGGCGCACAGCGGCAGGTCGGTGACCATTGAGCTACCCGGGTTGCAGTCGGTGGCGATGGCCACGTGGCAGCCGGCATCGCGCAGCATGCGACCGTTGGGCCAGCGACCCTTGCCGGAGAACATGGCGCAGCCGGGCAGGATGGTGGCCGTGACTTGGGCGCGGGCCAATGCCTTTGCACCGGCGTCGGAGGTCATTTCCAGATGGTCGGCAGACGCAGCTCCAAGCTCAGCGGCCAAAGCCGCACCGCCGCCGTCACTGAGTTGATCCACGTGCAGACGCAAACCCAAGCCGTGGCGTTTGGCGGCCTGGGCCAACAGTCGCGCCTCGTCAGCGGTGAATGCGACGTTCTCGACGAAGATGTCGCAGAAG
>JAKLEG010000639.1 GCA_022703175.1 Myxococcota bacterium
TCGGTTCTGGGGCGGGTGCCGCGGTCTCGACGGGCGCGGCGGCGGCCGGCGGTGCTTTGGCTTTGCCCTTTTTTTTGGCGGCCTGTGCTTCTGTGCCAAACAACGCCAAAATACAGACACCTAGGAGCAGACTGCGCATGGAGGACCTTTCTAGTTCTGCAGGTTACTTGAATACTGCATCTTGGCTTTTCTCGGTCGGTCGTACCAACGACCGCCCTGTTGGGACGATGGTTTAGCAAGCCTCATTCATGATCGCCTTGCGCCGACGGCGTAGCAACAAAAACACCGCAGTTAAACCTGCGAGCCAGGGCGCCTCGTTGGTGCGGCAGCTGCAGCCGTTGGACGTAAGCACCACGCCGTCCTTGGGAGCGGTGCTGGGGTCACCCGGTGTTACGGTGTCGCCGATTATCGGCCCATTTTCGTCTGCGGGCGCGCCATCATCGTGGGTGGCGCCGTCAGTCATCGCACCATCGGCGCCCGGGCCGCTGTCCAGCGGGTGGCAGGGATCGATGGCGGTGTACTCACAGGTATGCGAGGCGTTGCATAGGTCGGTGGTGCAATCGTCGCTATCGTTGCAGTCGCTTGTCGTCTCACAGCAATCCGCCACCGCGGCATGGCTACAGAGGTTCGTGGTGCAGCTATCGGTCGTGCAGAACAAGCCGTCATCGCAGTCGCCCACGTCGTGGCAGCAATTGGCAATGGCTGGGATCACGCAGCGATTTGCCGTGCAGGCATCGGCGGTGCAAAGGTCACCGTCGTCGGTACAGTCGGCGAGGGTGTCGCAGTAGTTGGGCGCCGCCGTGTGTGTGCAAGCATTTTCGACGCAAGCGTCGTCGGTGTGGGTGTCGGCGTCGTCGCATTCCCACGCGAAATTGCAGCACCCCGCCGTTGGCGCACCTGCGGTGCACCAATTGTTCGCGCAGGTCCAGGTGGCACACGTGTTGTAGTTGCTACAGTCAACCGGCGCGACACAGCAGTTGGTTTTTTCGGGGTTGCTGCAAACGTTGTTGTCGCATTGGTCCCACGTACAGAGGTTGCCATCGTCACAGTCGCTGCTAGTGGCGCAACAGCTTGGGTTGCTCACGTGGCCACAGCTGCCGACGTTGCAGTTATCGGTGGTGCACGGGTTGCCATCATCGCAGTCATCGGAATTGCGACAACAATCGGGCGTCCACGCATGGCCACAGACGCCGTTGGGGGCGTTGCTGCACGTATCGACGGTGCAGGTGTTGCCGTCGTTGCAATCACCCGCGGTTGCGCAGCAGCCAGCGGCGGTGTGCTGGCAAGTCCAGGTGGTGTTGCTGCATTGGTCGAGCGTGCAGGCGTCGGCGTCGCTGCATCCAAGTGGCGAGGTGCAGCAGCCCCCGACCGCCGCATGTTGGCATGTGCCTGTGTTGCACGTGTCCGTGGTGCATGGATCCAGGTCATCGCAATCAGGGTTGGTCGCACAGCAGTTCACTGTGCGTTTGTGTAGGCATTTCCCCGTGGCTGCGCAGGTGTCGACGGTGCAACTCGTTGCGTCGTCGCAACCGGTGGCGGCGCAATCGGCCACGGTGACGGTGATGGTGTTGCTAAGAGCTGTATGCCCCGCACCATCGGTGGCACGCACGTAGAGCGTGTGGCTGCCGGCCGCAAGTGTTGCGAACAGCGAACCGCCAAACCGGGCGGCAGTGGCGACCTTGGTTCCATCCACAAAGAGCTCTTGGGTCGTGACGCCGCACTCGTCATCCAGGGCACTGGTTGTGACCAACAAGGTGCCAGGCGGAACGATGGCGCCGTTTTGGGGTTCGGTGATGCTCACGGTGGGAGGGGCGTTGTCGACGCTTACGTGCACGCCGCCAGTGACGAAGGTGTTGCCATCGGCGTCGGAGGCCCGGAGCGAGAGGCTGGCGCCGCCATCGATTGTGGTGGTGTTCAAAGGAATAGAGAACGGCACGCCGGTGCGCGAAGCGACTGGGGAGCCATTCACCAGAAGTTCCACCAAGGTTATGCCTACATCATCGTAGCCGACGCCCGTCACGTTGATGGTGCCTGTTTGGCAAGCGCCGCCGAGCGTGGGGAAGGTGAAAGCCACGAATGGGTCAGTATCGTCAATGCGATAGACCACGACGGGCTGACTCTCTTTGCCGTCAACGCTCAGTTTCAATTCATGTGGGCCTGCACTCCAGTTGGTCGAGTTGATAATGACGGTGGTTGCCCCACCGCCCTCCACGCCGCCGCTGTTGCCACCACTGTCGGCGGGAATCGATGGCAGCGGTGAGGGTGAGAGGGCGACCCGATCTACAAGGAGATCAACGGGAGTGCCGGCTAAGAACCCCGCGACTCCGTAGCGTAGCTCAAACAAGTCGCCCACCGCTGTCCACGTGGGGGGTGCCATGATCATCATGAAGGTCTGTCCACCGCTGCTGCCCGTCGGAGCGTCAACAGTGACGGTGACCGGTGTCGCAACCCCGACGTTTTGGGCCAGGTCTACGGCGCGCGCCGTGATGGTATGGGAGCCAACTGGAACGAGGGCCAAGTCCCAGTTGTAGTAGATGGAGTTCGCCCCAGTGGCCATCACCAGCACGTCGTCGATGCTTAGGGTCAACAGCTCGATGTCGTTGGCGTTGGCGGTAGTTACGTTGATGGTTCCTTTGTCACTAATGTGGCTGCCATTCGTCGGTGAGGCGATGGTGACCGTGGGCGCGTTAGTGTCACTGCCATTGGAGATGGTGATAGTGATCGGGGCACTTTGGCGGGCATGGCCGCGGGTGTCGCTGGCAACCATGGTGAGTGTGTGGACGCCGTCAACCGCGGTTGTGGAATCAAAGTTGAACGGGAAGTAGGTGCTGACGCTGGTTGTTTGGGCCTTAAAGATGCCATCAAGGTAGAATGCGACCGTGGTTGGTGCAAACCAGTCGTCAAAGGTGGAGGCCCGAACCTCGGTGGTGCCGGTCACGGTGGCATTGTTGGTGGGCGAGGTGATGACGATCCATGGCTCGGCCTGATCGACACCGGTGCGCTTTTCCAAAAGCATCTCATCACGTGTGCGTGCACACACCGGACACATCGCAGCGTTGCCACTGGTCCGCATGAGGCAACTAGAAGCAGAGCGATAGAAGCCGGTGGGGCAATAGCTGCCGCCTTGCACGCAGCCAGCACTAGGTGTGGTGCTGTACTTGTAGCAGGTGGCGTCTTTGGTCATGTTTCGTTGACTGACGAACGTGCTTTCTGTGTCCCCAGTGTGTTTCGGGCAGATGCCGCTGTCTTCGTATTCGTCGGCCAAGGCGAACAGGCCGTGACCCATTTCGTGCGTGATCGCGGCGG
>JAKLEG010000064.1 GCA_022703175.1 Myxococcota bacterium
GGCGCTGGACGACGAAAGGCGAACTGAGAGATTGTACATGCGTTACGCAGATGGGTGACCCCGGGGTCAATGCTCGTGAGAACGCGGGGGTCAAAGGTAGTGAGAGCCGGCAAGGAGTCGCTCTTGAAGATAGCCCAAAGCGTACGGCCTTTGCTGGACAAGAAGGGCTTGCGGCTCGACATCGATATCGCGGCCGACGTTAGCGCGGTGGTGGGCGACGCCCGTCGTGTTGAACAAATCTTGTTGAATCTGTTGAGTAACGCCGTCAAGTTCACAGAGCACGGCAGCGTCAAGCTCACGTGTCGTTGCGAGCACGGTGCCTACGTCACGACGGTTACCGATTCTGGCATCGGCATCTCAACCTCAGACCAAGCGACGTTGTTTGCGCCCTTTCACCAAATCGACACTGGGTTAAACCGCCGCTATGAGGGCACAGGGTTGGGGCTGTCGATCTGTAAACGGCTGGTCGAAATGATGGGCGGGCAGATCTGGGTGGAGAGTATCCCTGGCGTCGGCAGCACTTTCAGTTTTTCGCTGCCAATCATGAGGAAGGCGTCATGAGTCAACGCGTGCTCTACATCGAAGACAATGAGCAGAACCTCTACCTTGTACGATTTTTATTGGAGCGTCATGGCTACCAAGTGGTGGACGCTCTGGATGGCCAAGCTGGCATCGAGCTTGCTGCGGCCCTCGTGCCGGACCTTGTGCTCTTGGATATTCAGCTCCCACGAATGGACGGCTATGCGGTGGCTCGAAAGCTTCGAGCGAATGCTGCATTGGAACAGACGCCGATCGTCGCAGTGACTTCATATGCGATGTCGGGCGACCGCGAAAAGGCTCTGGCTGCGGGCTGCGACGGCTATATCGACAAGCCGATCAACCCGGACACATTTTTGCAGCAAGTGGAGTTTCACCTGTCACAACCACGAAAGAAAAATGTGAGGTGAAGCAATGGCCCGCATCCTGATCGTCGATGACCTTATGGAAAATCGGATGCTTCTGGAAATGGTGCTGAAAGCTGCCGGCTATGATGTCCGAGCGGCGAGCAACGGTGCCGAGGCATTGGGTTTTGCCATTGCCGAGCTGCCGACCTTGATTATCTCTGACATCCTGATGCCGGTGATGGATGGCTTCTCGCTCTGTCGTTACTGCAAAGCGGACGCGCGCCTGAAGCGTGTTCCCTTCATTTTCTATACTTCGACCTTCACCGGCCAACGAGATTCGGCTTTGGCGCTAGGGCTCGGCGCTGAGCAATTTGTGATCAAACCGCAGGAACCTGACGCCTTGGTCTCCATCATCCAGCAGGCGATAGGGAAGAGCGCGCAACCTACCGAAGATCCGACCGCGGAAGCGGGCGGCGCTGCGGATCAGCTCCTAAAGGAGCACAACGAGGCGCTGTTTCGTAAGCTCGAAAAAAAGATGGCCGATCTGGAGGCAACCAACCAGGAGCTTGAGCAGCGAATTGGGGAACAACGGCGCCTCGAAGAGCAACTGCGTCAAGCGCAGAAGATGGAGGCCATTGGGCGTTTCTCAGCTGGGATCGCCCATGACCTGAACAACATCCTGATGGTGATTTTGGGCTACGCCGACATGATGCGGTTGTCGGCGCCTGAGGGTTCGCCAGCGGCCGCTGATTTGGCAAACATCCTGGAGGCGGGCCAGCGGGGCCGCAACTTGGCTAACAGCTTGTTGACGTTTGCGCGCAAGCACGACCCGCAAGTGAAGCGCTGCGACTTGAATGATACGATCCGTAACGGCGAGAAGTTTTTGCGTCGCGTTCTCGGCGACAATCTGCGTTTGGAGTTGCGGCTTGCGAGTGTCCCCCTCCCCGTCGTCGCCGACAGCGGCAACCTTGAACAGGTTCTGATGAACTTGGCGGCCAACGCGCGAGATGCGATGCCGAATGGCGGCAAACTGACCATTGGTACTGAGATGTTTGACGTCGATGCCACCTTTGCCCAGACCCATGCGCTCGATGCTGCGGGGTCCTATGTTGCACTCTCGGTGGCTGACACTGGCATCGGCATGGACGCAGTTACGCAACAGCGCATCTTCGAGCCATTCTTTACCACCAAGCCGAGCGGCCAGGGTACAGGCCTGGGCCTGTCGATCATCTACGGCATTATCCAACAGCATCGAGGACATATCTGGGTTGAAAGTGAGCTCGGTCGTGGCTCTGAGTTCCGGATATTATTGCCGCTGGCATCAGCGTCAGCCGCAACGAGCGTGGAGGGGGCTCCGGGTCGGCCTCCCGTAGGAAAGGGCGAGACGCTGCTTGTGGCTGACGACGACCAAGGCATTCGTCAGTTTCTGATGAGGTTCTTCACGCAGCTGGGATACAACGTGGTGATTGCGGCCGATGGTAAAGAGGCCTTGGCGAAGCTGGCAGACCACGCGCATCCGGTCGATCTGGTGCTCCTAGACGTCATCATGCCCGCGGCAAACGGCGTTGAGGTCGCACATCAGATCCACAATCAACAGCCGAGGGCGAAAGTCATGTTGATGAGTGGATTTCCTCCAGGTTTGCTGCGTGACCGTGAGCCCATTGGCGCCAATGAGCTATTGCTGGCCAAGCCGTTGCTGCCGACCGAGTTGGCCGTCCGCGTCCGCGTCGCCTTGGACCAAGTCGCCGTGTAGACATTGAGCGTGGCGAACCCAACCCGCCTGGTGCAGTGAGAGTAACGACCTTTGCAAGAACAAGGATTAGGCGGTTAGCGTGCCAGGCCTCTGTGTCGCTAATTCCAGCGATTGTCGCGGGGCGGTACCACGTAGATGCCGCGCCGTCGACGTTTCATCCAGCCCAGGCGAATGCGATCAAGGAGTCGTCCGGGGCGCCAGTTGCCGGTGGTGAGTAGGTAGCCCATCGCGACGCCGCCCAGGGTCATGGAGAGTCCGGCCATGCCTGTTTGAATGCCCTGAATCACCTGGATGCCGATGATGATGTAGACCATCGTGCGGGCGCGCATCGGGAAGATGAAGAACAGCACTTGCGCATCAGGGGCGCGCAGCGCCATCGCCACGAGGATGGCATTCAACGCAGCATTGGGGCCTTCGGCGATGCCAGGATCGGCAAACAGGCCAACAAAATTCACTAAAAAAACGAGCGGAATTGCCAGCAGGCCAGCACCGAGGTTGCTGAGCGCGAAGAAGCGCACCAAGTTGCGGCCACCGTAGGTGCTTTCAAACCAACCGCCGAACATCCAGAGGAAGAGCAAGCTCAACAGCAGGCCCCAAAAGGTCGACTCAACGAACGGGAAGGTCAGCAGCCGCCAGAGTTCACCAGCAAACAGTGCCGCGACGTCGTACCGCAGCAACGCCAACCCATATCCGGTACGGTTTTGGAGCAGGGCTCCCAACAGCGATACGACCAAGACCGCCACCGTAAGCGTTGTCGTGACAGGGACGGCTCGCGCAGGGGGAATGCCGAAGGAGGAGTAACCGGTGTTGTAGTTAGGGCGCCGCATGCTTAGTCCTGCAAGGTAGGGCCGGTATCGCCATTGGCAACCGGGGTTGGGGCGGGGTTGGGGCTTGGGGTCGCCTTCGGGGGCTTGGGCGGCCCGCCTGCACCACACCAGCACATCGGCAAGGTGAGGCTCACAACCACGAGGAGAAACAAGGGCATACGCGAGTGCATGGGGTCACTTGAACGATTCTGTGGAGGGCGAGTCAAGCCGCTAGACCAACACACACCACTCGCTGTATGGTGCCGCCTCCATTCTGCGAGCGTGGCGGAATTGGTAGACGCGCTAGACTTAGGATCTAGTGGGTAACCCCCGTGAGGGTTCGAGTCCCTCCGCTCGCACCATTTTTAACCAGCATGAACGACATGACCACCGAAACTCCTGCATTGCCCCCCATGGCCTCTCCGGCGCCTGTGGCAACGCCTGCACCTGTGCCGCAGCCGTTGTCTCTTGCGCTGGCAGCACAAGCAGATCTGGTGTGGGCGGCCGTGATGGTGGCGGCGATTGCCGTGGTCTTCTTGGTGCTGAATCTCGCGCGCGGTGTGGCGGTGCCGGTGTTGGTGTCACTGGCGTTGGCCTACGTGCTTGACCCAGTGGTGGATTGGCTGGAACACCATCGCGTGCCGCGCACGCTTGGCGTGGTGCTGGTGTTCATCCTGATCGGTGCGGCGTTGCTGGGCTTCCTAAGCTACTTGATCCCGGCGTTGCATGCCGAGGCGTTGCGCCTGCCCGATGTTTTTGGCGAGTTGGCGCGCAGTTTGTTTCCGAAACTAGAGTCCAGGTTGGGCATCGCACTCCCCCACACATGGTCGGACGCAATGACGCGTTTGTCGACCACCGGTGCCGAGTTAGCGCAGCAGCTGGCACCGAAGGCTGGCACTTGGTTGGAGCAGGCGTTGGGTGGCACCAAGAGCTTGTTGACGGCACTTATCGGGTCGTTGGTGGTTCCCGTGATCAGCTTCTTTTTGTTGCGAGACTACGATCAGATCGTAGCTTGGACAGCGGAGCAGTTGCCGCCGTTGTATCGTCACCACGTCGGCACTCGGATGCGCGAGATCGATCTCGTGATGGCCTCGTTCGCGCGTGGTCAACTGTTGGTGGGCGCGGCGTTGGCAACCATCTACACGATTGGCTTGTCCTTTGCTGGGTTGAATCTTGCAGTTGGGATTGGGCTCGTCGCCGGGTTTGGCAATATGGTCCCCTATGTGGGTTCGGCCACCGGAGTGTTGTTGGCGTTGTTCTCGGTGTTTGTCTCATGGCAGGGGCCATGGCAGCTGTTGGTCATCGGCGCGACCTTTCTCGTAGGCCAAGCCTTGGAAGCCACGGTGCTGACACCGCGCATCGTCGGCAGCAAAGTGGGCCTCAAACCCGTGATGGTCATCATCGCGGTGTTGGCCTTTGCGGAACTGTTCGGTTTTGTGGGTATCCTGCTCGCGGTGCCAACCACCGCGGCCCTCAAGGTGATCGCGCGAGTGCTTTTGCAGTGCTACCGCGGCTCCCGCTGGTATCAGCCCAACGCTTCGGCGTGACGGGACTCAAGCTTCCATCGGGTCGCGTTTGTCGGTGATGTGAAGATCGCGGCGCGCCTGTTCGACACGTGTAGGGTCCAGTTTGCCGTCTCGCATCAATGCATAGAGCACCGCGTAGGCTACATCTGGACCGCTGATTTCAAAATGGTGTCGCAGCGCTTCGCGGGTGTCGGAGCGACCAAAACCATTGGTTCCAAGCGTCACCAGCCGCCGCGGCACAAAGCGGGCGACCAGGCTCGGAAGCTCTTCGATCCAATCAGAGACTGCCACCACGGGCCCTTCGTGGCCCTCCAGCGCCTGGGCCAGGTAAGGGAGTTGCGCAGGCTCACTCGGGTGTAAACGATTGTGGCGCTCCACGCGTCGTCCGTCTCGGAATAGTTGTTGGTAGCTGGTGGCGCTCCACACTTGAGCTGCCACGCCGTAGCGTTCGGCCAAGATCTCTTGAGCCCGCAGCGCACAGTGGAGCATCGGACCGCTGCCAAAAATCTGTGCGTCCACACCGGGCGTTGGCGCGGCGCGAACTCGGTAGAGACCTTTCAGAATGCCAGGTTCCGCGCCATCAGGCATGGCCGGCATCGCATAGTTCTCGTTGTACAACGATAGGTAGTAATAGACGTCTTCGTTGTGGGTCAGCATGCGCGTCAGGCCATCTTTGACGATGACGGCAATTTCATAGGCGAAGGCCGGATCATAGGCCCGCAGGTTTGGCACCGTGTTGGCTAGCAGGTGACTGTGACCGTCCTGATGTTGCAGCCCTTCACCCGACAAGGTCGTGCGACCTGCGGTTGCGCCTAACAAGAAGCCGCGCCCGCGGGCATCACCAAATGCCCATGCCTGATCACCGATGCGTTGCAAACCAAACATCGAATAGAATATATAGAATGGAATGGTCGTAATGCCGTGTGTGGCCTGGGAGATACCCGCGGCGGTGAATGATGCCATGGCGCCAGCCTCGGTGATGCCTTCTTCTAGGAGTTGTCCCTGCTTGCTCTCGTGGTAGTTCAAGAACAGGTGCGAATCGACCGGCTCATATTTTTGTCCCAGCGCTGAGTAGATGCCGATCTCGCGGAACAAGCTCTCCATTCCGAAGGTGCGGGCTTCGTCTGGTACAATCGGTACGACGCGTTTGCCGATGCCCGGGTCTTTCAGAAGCTTTTTCAGGAGGCGAACAAACGCCATGGTGGTGGAGGCTTCGACACCGTTGGCGCTGCCGCCATACAGCTCCACATAGGTCTCCGGGGCTGGGGCGGGCACATCGGGTTTGCGCACCACGCGTTTGGGTAGCGAACCTCCCAAGGCCTGTCGGCGCTCCATGAGATAGTCCACCTCGGGGCTATGTGCGCCTGGGTGGTAGTAAGGGACTTCATCGATACTGGCATCAGGAATTGGCAAGTGCAGGACGTCCCGGAAACGCATGATGCGTTTCTTGTCCAACGTCTTGATTTGATGGGCGACGTTCGCACCTTGGGTGCCTTCACCTAACGTCCAGCCCTTCACCGTGTGTGCCAAAATCGCCACCGGCGCATGTGGGTGATGGGTCGCGGCGTGATAGGCTGCGTGCAGCTTGGTGACCGAATGGCCGCCACGTCGCAGCCGCACGAGGTCATCATCGCTCATGTGTTCGACAAGCTTGAGCAGGCGCGCATCACTGCCGAAGAAATCTTTGCGAATATAGTCGCCGCTGGAAACGGCGTAGCGTTGGAATTGTCCGTCGACGATGGTGTTCATCCGTTCGACCAACAGGCCGTCCACGTCGGCGGCGAGCAGCGGATCCCACTCCTCGCCCCACAGGACCTTGATGACGTGCCAACCGGCGCCGCGGAAGACGGCCTCTAGCTCTTGGATAATTTTGCCGTTGCCGCGCACCGGGCCGTCCAGCCGTTGGAGATTGCAATTCACGACGAACGTCAGGTTGTCCAAACCTTCGCGCGCCGCAATCGCCAAGGCTCCCAACGCCTCAGGCTCATCGACCTCACCGTCGCCCAAAAACGCCCAAACGCGATTGTTGGAGGTGTCTTTCAAACCGCGGTTGTGCAGGTAGCGGTTGAAGCGAGCCTGGTAGATGGCCGACAGCGGCCCCAGGCCCATCGATACCGTGGGGTGCTCCCAGAACTCTGGCATCAACCAGGGATGGGGATAGGACGAAAGGCCAGCCCCAGCCGTTTCGCGCCGGAAGGAATCCAGCTGTGCGTCAGTGAGTCGCCCTTCCAAGTAGGCGCGGGCGTAGATACCCGGGGCTGCATGGCCCTGAATATAGAGGTGGTCGCCGCCACCGGGAGCCTCTTTGCCTCGGAAGAAGTGATTAAAGCCGACCTCATAGAGGCTGGCCGACGAGGCATAGGTGGCCATGTGACCGCCCAAACCATGGTAGCGGCGATTGGCGCGCTCGACCGTGGCCATCGCGTTCCAGCGGATGATACGGCGGATCCGTTTTTCCATCGTCAGATCGCCGGGATACCGGGGCTCGTCACCGGGTGGCACCGTATTGATGTAGGGCGTCTGGGTAAGTGTAGGCAGCCCAACATTGAGCTCTTGGGCACGGTGCACCAAGGCCTGCATCAGCGTGCGGGCGCGCTCCGGGCCATCAGATTTCTCAACATCTTCAAGCGCTTCCAACCACTCGCCGGTTTCTCCGGGATCCGAGTCGGGAAGCTGGGATTTAAATGCGTCAAACATGCGGCACTCCGTGGCCGCTAAGGTTGGGCCTCCGTGGCACGACGGCAAGGGGACGGTTGCAACCCGTTCCCCAAAACCGCCTTACGGTCCCAGAGCTCTGATGCAAAGTCGGACCGTCGTGCCACGAGGCTGGTGTTGGCGATACGGCAACGTGCTGCTGGAAAGGCGTCCTTTATGGCAACATCTTGCCATGGATTTGCCACGTCTTTTCGAGACACCCACCCGCTCGTTTTTCTCTGATGTGGCGGGTCAACTCAACGGCAGCCAGCTCAACGTTGCTGCGCTTGGCGCTGGGGAGTTGTACTGACACAGGATTCTGGCCCACGGCGATTGTGCCAGGGACGCTTCGTGGGAGTTAGAGGTCGACATCCTGTTGCCCGAGCACCAATGCAACTTTTTGGTTGTCGTTCACCCGGCGCACGGCTTCCAAGAGTTTCTGGCCCGCCGTCGGGGTTTTGAGGACCACGGAATACACAACCTCTTGTAGCGCGCCGCCAGCCACCGTCTCGATGGAGATCAATCGGTTATCCTGGGTGTGCTCGCGCAGGAGCGGCTCCAGCAGATGCTCTGGATCGCGCTCGCTCGGGAAGCGCACGCGCAAGATTTTTTCGGCCACGAACTTTTTGAACAGGTCTAACTTGGACATCAGCAGGATGACCGCGCATAGCACCGCGGCGGTGAAGGTAGCGAGCAGGTAAAAGCGCGTGCCGCACGCCATGCCGACGGCCATCACGACGAACACGAACCCCACGTCGCGAGTTTCTTTGACGGCGTTGCGGAAGCGAATGATGGAGAGGGCACCCACCAGCGAAAATGCTCGTGCTAGGTTGCTGCCGATGATCAGCATGATCACTGCGACCACCATGCCCAGAATCACCAAGGTTTGGACGTAGCTCTGCGAGTAGGATGTCCCTTTGTGCGTGGCGCGATAGGTCCAGGCAACCACTGCCGAGAGCGCAAAGCTAAGGGCCAGCACCCATGCGACATCGGCCAGCGTGAAGGCGCTGGTCAGATCTTTGAACCGTTCCATCTCTTTTAGCAGCTCATCCATGGCAGTCCTCGCGAGCCCGTATCGGGCCCGTACAACGCACTGATCCCAGCGCAGTATTTGCTGATGCGCCGCAGATGGCACTGGTGGCGTGCCAGCATGCGACAAACCCAAATCGGTACGGTCTCGTCGACCTTTACTTCCATCACTGACCAGCCGAGCGGTGCGATATGCCGGGTCAGCGCGCCGCCATTCACTCCATGCTCTGGGCTCGAACCGGTCAGGTCCTCGTCGAAAGTGATCCGCAGATGGGCATTGTATGAATCACCCATGTAGGCGCGGCGCAGGTAGCTGATCACGCAGGCAGGCTGCAGCTGTTGGCTTTGCACCATAAAGTCGATTTCACTGGCGACTTGGGCGTCGGCGGCATCGACCTCACGGCTCAGCCCCTGCCCTTCGCATAATGCGTAGGCCTCAGCGAGCGACAGGGGCAGGCGCCGCTTTTGCACTGTGCGGTTGATGCGCTGCTTGATCTCGGCGGACGCGAAACTCTGGTCCCCAAAGTGTTCGGAGCCATACACCCTTAGGCGCAGCTTGCGGCGGTACTTCAAGCCATCCAGCTTCGACCAATAGGCCGTCAGATCATGGGAATCATAGTAGAGCGAGGTGACGCGGTAGGTGCCTTGGTCGCCATGCGGATCGGGCAACGTGTAACCCGCCATGTCTTCGATGATGGCGTCGCGCTCGCGGGCGTGCACAAGATATTTCAACTCGAAGCGGTTGAAGCGCCGAATCATGGTACGGCCTCAAGGGTGAACTCCAAGGCGCGGCGCCGGGTCTTATTGCTGCCTTGTCGATTGGCTTTGCCAAAGCGTAGCTCCACGATCCGCGGGATATCGCCGTGAGGTAGCTCAACGCTCGCTGCAGACTCGGCCTGAAGCGTGAGGCGCTGTGTCCGGGCACCTACCAGGGAGCGTACGCGCACCGTCTCGTCAGGGCCGCAGTCTCGGCAGCGCAACGACAACTTCAAGGGACCTTTTGATGCGACCAACAGGTAAGCCGACTTGCCATCCAGGCGATTGCCTACGTGGGGCGTGAGTAAGGCGACGTCGGCGCCGCCCATGGTCTCTTGGGTGAAATCGGGCGCTTGAGCAAACACTCGCTCCAAGATGCGGCGTTCATGGCCGGTGATTCGGTCTCGCAAACCACTGTGCAATTGCCCCTGGAGCTCCCAAGCCAGTGCCAGCGGCGGTTCAGCCAAACCCCATGCCGCAAAACCCAAGGCCCCACCTAAACTTACGAGTAAGAACGCCAAGCCGGCGCTGGGCAGAAGCCAATAGAGGCGCGGGTTCATTGCTGACTCCCGGATGCGGCACGTGACAGACGTTCTGGGAGGTCGTCTAGCGTTTGGATACCTAGCAGCTCTTGCAAGAGGTGGCGGCTGCCTGGCTCCTCTGCCAGGCTCGCAGAGGTGCGGCCTAAGTCTACCTCGGTGTCTTTGTGGATATCGGTCTCTTCCTCGCAATCCACCAGGTAGAGATCCTGCACCGCGATGAAGCTCGGCGCATCGTAGTAGACATCCTTGCGGTGGGTGACGATGCCTTTCTCCGTCTCCCAGATGAGGCTCCGGCGTAGATTCACGCGGCTGGCATTCTTGGCCAAGACTCCGTGTTTGGCGCGCGCGATCACCAGGCCGTGGGCGACCAACGACGTCTCTTCGCCCGCGGAGATCGCGTTGTTGGCGCTGTCGACCAACACGCTGTCATAGATCTCGATGGCACTGCCCATCAGATCGAGAGCCTCGTCGCCGGCGCCCAACACCCAAACATCGCGCAGCGTGCCACGTACAAACTCCAGGTCGAGGGCATCGTTCGGGGAGTTGTAGATTCGTAAGCCATCGATTTGCAGGTCGTCCACGTAGGCCGCATGGACGGTGTTGTCGTTGGCAGCGATGGCCGAAAGTCTGAGGTTTTTCAGTGTGATATGAGCGGTGTCCTGGAGATTAAGCAAGCCGGGCAGCTCGACGCTGGATTGGCTGGGACTGGAGCCGTGCAAAAAGCTTACCTCTTCTAAGTGCGCCCCCGCTGTGCCCGGTCCTACCAACGCGATACCGCCAAATGGCTTGGCAGGATTCGCCGCCTCGATGCGAATGGGGGCGACGGCGGTGCCGATGGCGCTCACCGGGCCGCGAAACACCAGGGAGACGTGTTCGCCTAACGCGAGCGTCGTGCCGGCCAGAATGCGTACCGACTCGTGCTCGCCATATTCACGGGCGCGATCAACACGCACGACGCCAGGGCCCAATGTCACGAGCGTCGTGGGGAGCTCCGGTAACAACTGCCACGGGTGGGGGGCTAGGGTTCCTGCTTTAAGCGGGGTGGAACAACAAGGCGCTGGAGCCGCAGGCGGTAGCGACCCAAGGTGGATCGTCACTTCGCGCTCGATGCGTGCGCCGGTTACCAAATTGTCGAAGCTCAAGCGCAGCTGAGTGGGAGCACAATCGTTAGCTCTCAGCTCGTACCGATAACGTTGGGGTTGCTTGGTAAGCGTGAATGGGTTGCGTTGCTGCTCGCTGGCCTCGCGTAGCGCGATTTGGGCGCCTGGGGTCAGGGTTTGGTAGCGCGACAGCGCGATCGGCGTGCCGGCGGCGCTTGCACCCAACAACACAGGCTGGCCGGCAGGAGGTGGCAACGCCAGAAGCTCCAGGCGACCTCGGCACGGGCCCAAGGGTAGCACCTCGGTGAGGCGCAACGCTGTGTGCCCTGCCACGGTGGCTTGGAGTTCAATGGTGGTACCGGCAGGAGCCCGTTGAGCCAGGATTTCCAGTTGCGTGTTTTCTAACAGGTCGAGCAATCGACGATGCCGGGTGTCGAGGGTGGTCAGGACGTCGTTAGCGGCCAACAGCCAGCGGGGCGTGGACATCGGCCGAACCATGAACTTGTTGAAGCGCGTGGTGGCGGGTAGGAGTTTGTAGGCATCCCAATAAGGATCTGCCTCAAGTTCAGGGCGCAAGGTGTCGAAGGCGTGATTGAAACGTTGGCGCAAGGAGGCCACGGCGCCAGCCCCCGATATCAGCTCGTAGGCCAGATGGTCACGTTGCCAGCCGAACTCCGGGAGCAGCTCCAGGCGCAAGGTCAAAGGACTCTGTGCCAGATCGAAAGCTACATCGTCTTTAAAGCCGCGCATGGCCCACGCGATAGGTTCGATACGACCGCGGTAGTGATCCAAAAAAAGTTTTTGGTTGGAGACGTAGTCATGTTGGTCGACCGCGAAGACCACGTCCAGCGCTGACAGCTTTGCGAAGCGCATCAGGTCCAACCGTTCACGCGCAAAACGCTGGAATTGCGCCAGGTCATCGTCGGCCACGGCCGCGAGGATGGGCCCAAGGTCGCTCATATCTTCTTGGGTGCTGCCGTTTTTGGCGGCCACTTTGCGCCACGCCTCGGGTTGGCCCCAAAGCTCGCCCACGCCGGTTTGCACGCCAGTCGGACGCAGGTTGCCGGAGAGGATGCTGCCCGGCACGCGTTTGCCACGCCGTAGCAAGCCTTCTTCAATTTGCTCTTCAAAGCGGTACACACCCATGTCGGCGTTGTTGATGCGTACGCGGATCGGATAGTAGTGCGGCGCTAACAGCCCCTGCTCGCGCGCCAGCTCAAACAACACATCCTCTTCCAGACCCAGGGGGGTGACATCGTTCACCAAGTTGAACGACTCGACGCCCTCCACCAAATCACCGCGATCGGTCTTCAGTTTGAGCGTCTTCTGGGGTCCCAACCAATGCCAGTGGCGCTCGCCACGTTGTCGGATGCGTACGTCGTGGGCTTTACCGTTGGTGCGGAGCGAACCTTTTACCCAGTCCTGGTCGGGGTCCGGCGGCACGCGCTCCAGGGCATCGAGCTCTGCATTCGAGAGGGACAGCTCAAACGTTGGCAGCGTCGGGTGCTCCGGGCGGTCGGGTAAGAGCATGCGCCGCACGTCTTGGGAGAGCTCGTCATGCAGCGCCACTTGAAAGGCCTGAAGCGTGAGTGGTTCGTTGGGTTCGGCCGCGTCGCGGTAGCGATCGAAGCGGGCATAGGCCGACCACGCATACCAACCCACCAACAGCCATAACGGCGCGGACATCGCCAGTGCCGAAGGGAGGCTGATCTTAAAGAGGCGCCAAGTCGCGCCAGCGCTGCTTCTCATGGCATATCGGCAACGTCAAAGGACACGAGTCGTTCTTCGTCGGTGTCGGAGGTTTCGAGCACCTTGCCGACACCTGCGGCGTAGTAGAAGTACTTGATGTCAGTGCCGCTCGTGTCGATACGCTTAAGCTTCAGGCAGTCGAAGTTGCCCGCGAGCGTCTCTACCGGTGCATTTTCGGCTTCGACGAGCCAGGTGTACTGCTCGGTCTTTTCTTGCAGCAGCGTGTCGGTGCCGTCGTATTCGCGGCGGGTGTGCTGCTCCAGCAACGTGTCGCCGACCTTGGCTAAGGCGTTGTCAAAGCGCAAGAAGCCGGGTTCGTAGGTGCGATAGTCGAGGATCAGGTCGCCTTGCAGGCGCTGTTGGCGGACACGCAACACGCGGCCATTGCTCACGAGCCAATTCTGGCGCTTGAGTATAGCGGTTTCGTAGTCGTTGGTTTCTTCGACCAACGTGCTTTGGCCACCAAACTCTTCGGTGCCAGTGAGCCGCTTGATGACCTCGCCGGTGGTGGTGCCCGTTTCTTGGTAGGTCCAACGGTTGCCCACGGCCACCGGAAAGTAGTCGAGCGCGGACGCTTGGGTCTTTTTGTCACTTTCACCGCAGCCCGACATGGCCAAACCCACGGCAACACCCATCGCCAACAAACCTGCGCTGTGCTTCATGGCTGACTTCCTTCGGCATCGCTCGTCCCAACGGTCTGGGGCGAAAGCGGCATTTTACTATCCAGCGCCAATTGCACGACCACCAGGCGCTCCTCGGGTGTGCTGCTGGTCGTGGTGCTTCTGGTCAGGCGCGCTTGTACCATCACGCGCAAAAGCTTCGCGACGTGCAGGTTCACACCGACCACGCCACTCATCGCGTAGTCATCGGGGCGGCGCACGTTGTCGTCCAAGAACTCAAAAGCTGTCAGCGGCCGCACCGCAAGCATCTCGGAGAGTTTGGGAAGACGTAACACCAGGTAGGTCACGATGCCGACGCTGCCCGGACCGTGCTTCGTGGTGCCGGCTTCGCCCCACAGCGCTTCACTGACCAAGTCCAGCAAGCCTAGCTTAAGGCGCAGGTCGAGGCCGGCGGCGAAGAGATTGCGCTTTGGGTAGTCTACGCCTGGGACGTTGCGGAACTTGGCGGCGCCCGAGACGCCTATTCGGAGCCCCGCGAACGGCTTGGCTGTAAGCCTTGCGGCGACATCTTTGGCGGGGTCGATATCTTCCAGGCCTTTGGTGCCATTGAATACCCCTGCGGCGTAGCTGAAGGCGCCTAGCTCGCCTGCAAGCATGGCACCTACATCGCGGCCACCGAAACCGTAGCTATCGACAAAGCGATCGTTCACGATGCCCCGGTCGACCAAGGGCAGCCTGGGGGTGGACGTTGTTTCCAGAAGCGAGAACGGTTTTTTGAACTGCCCGGAGCTGAGTCTCAGCCAAGGTGCGTAGGTAAGGGTAAACACTGCGTCTTTGACGGCGGGAGCTTTAGCGGCCTCCAGATCCAGCTCGCCTTGCAGAAACGACAGCGGCTGGAAGTCGGCCGAAAGCCGCGCGCGGCGGAGCATGAAGCTGTTGTCGGGTTGGCTGTCGTTCAGGCTTAGGCGGCTGTAAAGGCTGCCGCCCAACGTCACCTTGTTGAGGTTCGCGGTCGTCGCGCTCTCGGTCGCTTGGGCCGGGGAGCTCGGAGCACACCAAGTTCCCGTTGCGAGAACACACGCAAGAAACGTGACACGGTGGCCTTTCATCGGTCGGCGACTCCTCGGCATCTCTTAACACTCAATGTGTGTGCGTGGCCCTTCAGATCTCACGACAATCACTCGGAATTTCTGCTTGGCCAAAACTATACGGCCGCGCCTGCTTGATCACCAGCCGGCGCTCGGCGCCCATCAGCTTGAATTCGATATCCATGGCGAACCAGCGGTTCAGGGCGTCGGGATCCAGCAACGGCCGGAAGTGGTTATGGATGGCGCGCAGTGTACATGCCAGGCGATCGAACTCGACGTCACTCAAGGTGGGTACGGTGTTGGGCAAGTTGCTGTGCGTTAGGATCTGCAACTTGGGGGTGCGGCCCCAACGATACAGCACTTGCTCCGTCGATATACCCGGCGCGGGATTGGTGACGCTGGCTTCGCCGACTTGCGAGTTGATGCTGTAGTGGTCGGAGCGCGTCGGATCATAAATGTCGCGACTGATAGCCACGCCGTTGGCGCGCTCTGCCTGAAAGGCCCCATGGATGAGCACGCCCATCGCTACGCTTGATTCGTCGATGTTGAAGAAGCGCCGCTCCTCGTAAGCGCGGGCGTTGTAGAGGCTGGCCCACACGCCGCGCAAGGCAGCTTCGACCGGATCGTCGGCGCTGGTGAGGCTTGCGCCAAACGAGGTGTACAGGCCCGCGCCATTGAAGCCTGGCAGATCTTCGGTGTTGCTACTGGAGCGGAGTTTGACCCGGTTGTTACCGAAACGCGCTTGAATCTCAGCCTGGACTGCGGCGAGCAGGGTCGGCTCAACAGGGTGTGTCAGGATAAGTTGTTGAACTTCGGCAAGGCCTTGGGCGCGCACCCGGGCATCGGTGCGGAAGGCGGGATCGGCTTCGAGCTCGGTGAGGCGTGCAGCGGCTCGGCTTTGGGCGTAGTGCTCCAGTGAATGCACCACCGGAATCGCAAACGGCGAGCTGGGGGTTGTGACCCCACCGGGACAAACTGGGTCCGTCGAGGCCACATGAGCCAGCTCCGCCAAACCTGCTGCCTTAGCACCAATGACTGGCAGGTCGGCCAAGGAGCAGTCTGTGAGCGATTGTAGGCCGCGCACGCTGGTATCCAACCTGGCAACAAGCGGCGGACCTTGAGCGGTGCGGCTCTCCCAGAAGGCCTCGGCTTCGACCGGGTCTGCTGCGGCCAGCGAAAAACCGGCCTCGGTAACCTCGAAACGCACCAAGGTGCCAAGAAATGGCGCAATTCGTGGGTCTCGGTGGGCATCCAACAGGGCGAGATTTGGAGTGTTGCGATTTCTGGACAGCACGTTGACATGGGCGAGCGGTGTCTGAAACGCCTCGGTGATGAGCCCGCCCACGAACGGGATATCGTTGGGGACGCTGTCCGTTACCACCACCACGCCAATACCCAGTTCGGTGGTGTCGAGTTCGGTTGCGGGCACAAAACTCAAAATGCCGTAGGCCAAGCCAAGTGTCAGGGGTTGCAAGGTGACGCCGCGAAACGGCATGCCGGTGTCGACCATCGGAGCTTGACCATCGATCCCCAGCATCACGCTCACCTGCGCAGGGCTTTGCGGGCGCAGGGCGTAAAGCATAGGCGTCGGCGTGTGCGCAGTTACGGTAAAGAAGGCATGCAGCATCTGGGCGCCGTTGATTCGATCACCCAGCGTGAATTCGAGCGTGTGGGTATCGCTGCCCACATAATGTTCCAACGTGCCCAGCAGGTAGCGCCTGGTTTCGACCTCGAAATACTCGCGTTGGCTGAAGGCGCCCCACCCGGCCAAGAAGGCTTGCTCCTCGGTGGGATCGCAGCGGTTCAAATGCGCTGCGTGATCAATTTGTTCACGGATGAAGGTGTAATGCAGATCCCAGGCCGTGCTCGACAAGAAGTGTGTGATGTCACCCGCTTGCATATCGACAACGAACTTCACCGACTCCATGCCCAGCGCCAGGCCCCCTTGCGCGAGGGCGGCAAAATCACCCGGCGTATAAAGGTGGTGAACGCGGTCCATGAGGGGGCGGCTTGGGAGCGGCTCACAGGCGGTGTTGGGGTTGTTGGGGCTCAGCGTCGCACAAAAGTGCCAGCGTTGGCTCGTGTCGGTGGTGCGGCTAAGTGCCGCGCCGTCGGGCCAAGCCATGAAGTCGGCACGGTCGATGACCGTTTCATCACTGAGGCGCCACAGCGTGACCACCCCTTCGAAATTGGGGTCCTCAGCGAGGGCCAGCGTGACTGCAGCATCTAGGCTTATTGCCAACGTGTCGCCCGCGTTGAGGTTACCAGCGGGCAAGGGCACCGGTACGCCGGCGTCAAAGGTGGGCCAGGTTTCGCCGGGGCGTAGCGGTGCCACTGTGAGGGCAAAGGCATCGAGAGCCACGGTCGATGCACTGGTGTTCAAGACCTCGATGAAGCTTGCGGGGCGCAATGCCAGCTCGTTGAGCGCGAGCGGGCTTGGAACACGTGGGAAGGGTTCGGGCCACAAGTAGGGTGTAAAGGTGACCTCGGGCGGTGGTTCCACCACGGGGGGCGGGCCACAATGATCGCCGTTGTCGCGATTGGGGGTTGCAAAGCTGCATACCGTGAAGCTGCCTACAGCGCTGGGAATGCGTTGCAGGCTCATGTCGGAGCCCAGGTGCTCATAGGTCACGCGGTCGACCAGGCGGCCATCGGGGGCCCACAGGTAGAGTGTTTCGCCTGTGTTTGAAAGCTTGAACGGCAGGTGTGCGCGGCCTTGGCTGGGGGTCTTGTCTGCCCACAACAGCAAGAGCTCACCCGGCAGTAGCGTGCGCGCAGGCAGGAATGTAAAGGTGTTAGGGTCATCACTGATGGCGTAACCCAGAAGCGATTGTGGCGCGGTGCCGGCATTGATGATCTCAATGTAATCGTCGGTTTCCAGCGCTTCGTCGATCCAGGCTCCGGTGTTTTCGGCCAAAAGTTCGTTGATGCGGATAGGATCGGTGCAGACTCCACCGGTGGCCGCGCACGGGTCCACCGGGGGACAGACGCCGTCACAATCGGATGGCGGGTTGGCCTGACACGCTGCGGTTGTGGCGCTGAGCAGGACCAAAATATGGGAGCGAGCGGCTCTTTTCATGGGTCTTCTTCCAGGCTCTCTCAGCAAGAGCCACGCCACCGATGCACCCGCATAACTATAGGATTATCCGAAGAAATTCTGGATGGGTGCGTCAACATCCGTTGACGGTTGCGGTCTATGTGCAGCGCCCCGAGGGCGTGTTGAGCGCGGCAGATCGGCTT
>JAKLEG010000640.1 GCA_022703175.1 Myxococcota bacterium
CAAACTCCCCCCATCACCCCAAGGAGCCCCACGAGTGTGCCCACCCAGGTTGGCACCGGCCGTGCCTGCCCTCGCCCAAAAGCCACAAGCGGCGCCAGCAACGTCAGCCAGCTCCACAGTGGCATCTCGCCGCCCAACAAGACGCTCAAAAAGCCCAAGAGGCCCGTCAGCATCAGGCCAAGCTCGTAGGCTAAAATCAGCGTCATCGACAAGGCTCCGCGGCCGGTACCGCCACCTCGGCATCCACCCCCACAAGCGTCGCGGTGCCTGACCCGCATAACCCCAGCCGAACCGCCGACTCCTTCAACACCGGTGGCAACGGGGCTTGCGGATCCAGCCGCGCCAGCGCATACAAGATGGCCCGCCTCTGCCCTGCCCCCGCTTCGGGAACCACCAGCACACCGGGCGCACGCACCCCTACTTTTAAGCCTCTGGCGAGTAGGTACTCGGCCAGGCTGCCCAACGTGGCGATGGCATGTTCGCACGCCTGAGGATCTGAGCCGGCCGTGGCCAGCTCCAACATTACGGTGGCTGCCAGATGGGCCTCGTTCTCGACCACGACAAACCGGCCGGTACGCGCCACTCGTCGCCAATGCACCCGTCGCAGATCGTCCCCGGCCCGGTACGGTCGCAACGAGAAATAATCGTCACCCACCCCAGGTCGCTCCGCGGGTGTCTCGCCAAGACGGCCCGCCACAGCGCGCGCCAGCGTTGCCACCTCCACCACCTTGGGCAACACCCAGAACTCAAGTCTTGCAGGCAGCGGCAAGCGACGACTCTTGCGAAAGAAGCCAAACGGATACGCTGTATGGGCAACCAGATCGCGCACCTCGTACAAACCACGATGGTCGGGTACAAAGCGGCAGACGTCATGGTGGGTCTGACCTGGCTCCAAGCGCAACACGTAGCCCCCGCGCGCCTCGATCGCCGGTGCCGGCGCCGGTGCTGAGACGGGTGTCGTCACCACGACCCGCCCCAAACGGGCCAACGTCTCAAGGCCAAACGCAGGCAGACGATGCGCCGTGTTGGTGACCGACAACGGCAGGTTGGCCACCTGCCCGACGCGCGCCTCGGCCGGTGGGTCCAACGTCAGCGTGAGCGGCTTTAGCGCGGCTTCACTCATGATGCCCGACAGCACAATCCCAGACAGCAACAAACCCCAGCCCAAAAACAGCAGATTGTTGCCAGTGTTGATGGCGCCGAACCCCACCACCAAGGCGATGCCTATGACGATCTTGCCTTCGCGGGTGAAGCTCAACTGCCGAGGTGCACGCTCCCAAAGGCGTTGCCACGAACGCCGGGGCGCGCCCCAGAAGCCCGCCGCCGTCGGCGCTGCGCTCACTGCGGCCACTCCTTACCTCGGCACCGGTGTGCGGCCGACGATCTCATCCACCACCTGCCGGGCCGCCGCGCGCCCCTCGGACGCAGCGTGCATCACCAAGCGGTGCGTGAGCACATGTGGCGCCAACGTTTTCAGGTCGTCGGGCAGCACGAAGTTGCGCCCTTCAATGAACGCCCAGGCGCGCGCCAGCATGGCCCACTCGGCCGCACCGCGCGGCGAGCACCCAAGCGCGATGTCGCGATGCGAGCGGGTGGCAGCAATCATCGCCAGCATGTAATCGGCCACCGCTTCCGAGAGCGTCACACGCGCTGCCAAGCGTTGCACCCCCACAACCTCATCCGGGTGCAACACCGGCTTGAGGTTGTGCAGATTCACCTCTGGTTGCTCCGGCGCCAAAATCAGGTGTCGTTCTTCGGCGGCAGGTGGGTAGCCCAGTTTCAGCTGCACCATGAAACGGTCCAACTGGCTCTCCGGCAACGGGTAGGCACCGTGGTGTTCCACGGGGTTCTGAGTTGCCAACACCGTGAAAAGACGAGGCAAAACAAACGTCGCCTCATCCACTGTGACCTGCCGATCACTCATGGCTTCGAGCATCGCCGATTGCGTCTTGGGGCTGGCACGATTGATCTCGTCGGCCAACACCACCTGCGCAAAGATCGGGCCGCGTTTGAATTGAAACTCGCTCTTCTTGGGATCGAAGACGTGCACACCCAGGACATCGGCAGGCAGCATGTCGGCGGTGAACTGAATGCGCGAGAACGAGCCGCCCAACACCTGCGCCACCGCGCGCGCCAGCGACGTTTTGCCGACCCCAGGTACATCCTCAATCAGCACATGCCCGCGCGCCATCACCGCCGCCAACAACAGCCGCACCGAGGCTGTTACACCCCACACCACGTCCGAAACACTTGCCACCGCCGCCGTCAATCGATCGCGGGCCTGGACGTCAGTCATCGGGGCAAGTGCCGCATCGACATCCGCAGCGGCGACGGTCTTCAGAACTGCCATGGTCGTACATCCCTCGTAGGTGCGATTACACTACTGCCTAAGCCAAGAATCGACCAGGGGTGGTACGGCATTCCCGGCAACGTATCTTCCCTGTTCGGGCGCTGGCAACCGTCCTACAGGTAATCCTAAAACTGAGGCAAGCCGATCTTGTTCCAACCAAGGGATCGCGGCGACGCCACTGTCGAGCCCCGCTGCCGTCGAAAAGCGAAACCGGTGTCCCACCGCCGCCGAAAACCCCCTTGAGGTGGTTTCATCATGACGTTGGGCCGTATTTGCGTGTGGGTGTCGTTGGTTCTGGGCGTTGGCTGCGGCGCGAGCTCACCCCGACCGGTCAAATCAGATGCGACCTGCAGCTGCGACAGTACCGAAGCGTGCGAGGTCGGCTGCGATTGCGACGCCGATTGCACCGGTGCCTGTATCTGCGACGTCACCAGCGCCTGCGAAAGCAATTGTAGCTGCGACAACGACTGCACCACGAGCTGCGTTTGCGACGCCTCCGACTTCTGCGAAGCGTTGTGCAGCTGCGACCCCGACTGCAACACCAGTTGTACCTGCGACATTTCCAGCCTCTGCCAAACCGGCTGTGATTGCGACCCCGACTGCACCACCAGCTGCACCTGCGACACCAGCAGCGCCTGTGAGAATGGCTGTGACTGCGACCCCGACTGCACCACCAGCTGTACCTGCGACACCAGCAGTGCCTGCGAAAACGGCTGCG
The DNA here is from genome assembly GCA_022703175.1 of Myxococcota bacterium. Taxonomy (GTDB): domain Bacteria; phylum Myxococcota; class XYA12-FULL-58-9; order XYA12-FULL-58-9; family XYA12-FULL-58-9; genus JACRCV01. The sequence continues at coordinate 3,069 of JAKLEG010000640.1, forward strand.
ACTGCGACCCCGACTGCACCACCAGTTGCACCTGCGACACCTCCAGCACATGCGAGAGCGGCTGCAGCTGCGACGCCGATTGCATCGTCGCGTGCGAGTGCAACACCACCAGTGGCTGTGAGACCGGCTGCGCCTGCGATCCGGGTTGCGATCCGGCCTGCGCTTGCGACCTCACGGCCTTGTGCGACGACGGCTGCGGCTGCGACACCGACTGCACCGACAGCTGTGCCT
>JAKLEG010000641.1 GCA_022703175.1 Myxococcota bacterium
GAGGCAACCTGACCCTGGTCGTAAACAACCTGGAGCGGGATGGCCTTGTGACCCGCCGTCGTTGCAAACAAGACCGGCGCCGGATCTACCTGGACCTAACCGACGTTGGTCGACAGCGTATCGCCGCCACCTTCCCGAAGCACGCGCACTTCCTCGACAGCATGCTGCACGTCCTGACCCCGGATGAACTCGAACAGCTTGCCTGCCTCTGTAAGAAGCTGGGACGTGCGACGCGTCCGGTTGATAACGACACGCCGCACGAATCCATCAAAACAACGTCGATAGCTAATTCCGAGTGAGTTTCTTGTACTTGATGCGAGTCGGCTTGACGGAGTCTTCGCCCAACCGTTTCTTCTTGTCTTCTTCGTAGTCCTGGAAGTTGCCTTCGAAAAAGACCACGCGCGAGTCGCCCTCGAACGCCAGGATGTGGGTGGCCACGCGGTCGAGGAACCAGCGATCGTGGCTGATCACGATGGCGCTGCCAGCAAACCCCAGCAAACCTTCCTCCAACGAACGCAGGGTTTCGACATCCAGGTCGTTGGACGGTTCGTCGAGCAACAGCAGGTTGGCACCTTGGCGCAATAACTTCGCCAAGTGCACGCGGTTACGCTCGCCACCCGAAAGGTCTTTCACACGTTTCTGCTGGTCGGTACCCCGGAAGGCGAAGCTCGCCAGGTACGCCCGTGAATTCACCGTGCGTTTGCCCAGGTCGAGAAATTCAAGACCATCCGACACTTCTTCAAATACCGTCCGCTCACCTTGCAAGTGTTCGCGCGTCTGATCGATGTAGGCCACTTTGACCGTCTCGCCGAGCTTCAACTCACCAGCATCAGGTTGCTGCTGGCCGGTGATGATCCGACACAGTGTGGTCTTGCCGGCGCCGTTGGGGCCGATGACGCCGATGATACTGCCGCGTGGCACTTTGAAAGTGAGGTCGTCGATGAGCAGCCGGTCACCAAAACCCTTGCGTAGGTTCTTCGCATCAATCACCAAGCCGCCCAACTCGGGACCCGGCGGAATGTAGATTTCCCCGCCCGAATCGCGCTTCTCGGCTGCCTGTTTCACGAGTTCGTCATAGCGAGCCAGACGCGCCTTACCCTTTGCCTGACGCGCCTTCTGCGACATATGCACCCACTCAAGTTCGCGAGCCAATTGCCGCTGGCGAGCCGATTCGGTCTTCTCCTCGACCTCCAGCCGTTTTTTCTTCTGGTCCAACCACGACGAGTAGTTGCCCTTCCATGGCACTCCATGGCCACGATCGAGTTCCAGAATCCACTCTGCGACATTGTCCAAAAAGTAACGGTCATGGGTGATGGACACCACCGTTCCCGCGTATTCCTTCAGGTGTTGTTCCAACCACGCTACCGATTCTGCATCCAAATGGTTCGTCGGTTCATCGAGCAGCAGGAGATCAGGTTTTTCGAGCAAAATTCGACACAACGCCACCCGCCGCTTTTCACCGCCAGAGATCTTGGACACGTCGGCATCGCCCGGAGGCAGTCGCAACGCGTCCATCGCCATCTCCAACATGCTGTCGAGTTCCCAGGCGTTCTTGGCATCGATCGCGTCTTGGAGACTTGCCTGTTCGGCCAGGAGCTTCTCCATCTCGTCGTCGGAGACATCCTCCCCTAACCGCTCGGAGACCGCGTTGAAACGGTTCAGGATGTCGCGGACTTCTTTGACACCCAGTTCGACGTTGCCGCGCACGTCCAAGGTCGGGTCCAACAACGGTTCCTGCGACAAGTAGCCCACACGAGCCGATGGATCGAGTCGTGCTTCGCCCATGAAATCATGGTCGACCCCCGCCATCACCCGAATAAGCGTGGACTTGCCGGCGCCGTTAGGACCGATGACGCCGATCTTGGCGCCCGGAAAAAAGGACAAAGAGATACCGCGCAGGATCTCCTTGCCACCAGCGACCTTCCGAAGGTCGTGCATCGTGAAGATGAAATTTTCAGCCATGAACAGAATACCAACCTAGTGAATTTGGACGGTGGCCGTGCGACTTTGCGAATTCTGCGCACGACTCCTGACGTTGTTGACGCCCTCGTACCAGAGCCTGTCGGGATATCACAAGGGTTGTGCAGCGCCAGCGGTCAACGGCCACTGGGCACGAACCCACGTCACCATCTCGGCGGTCATGTGCGGCAATCCACGGAGTTGCCACCCTCGATAGGGTAGCGCACCGAAGGCAATTCCGCGGTCATTACATCACCTTACCGCGGCCCGGCGCGGTTTGGCCATCACCTTACGATTTCGGCGGTTCGTCGAGCGCTTTGCGCAACGCTTGTGCCAACCGCGTAACTTCATAGGGTTTAACCAACACCGTCAGCCACGGTGCGTTGGGAACGCCGTGCCGTTCGAGTTCGGCGCTGTAACCGGTTGAGATAATCACCTTCAACTCTGGCCGCTGCAGACGCAAGCGCACCGCCAGGTCAAGGCCGGTAAGACCGCCGGGCATCACCATATCCGAAAGCAACAGCGCCACGTCTTTGGCGTGCGCCTCCCATTTTGCCAAAGCTTGTAAACCGTGCGCTGCCTCCACGACGCGATAGCCGAGCTTCTCCAGCCAGGTACGCAACGTCCGTCGTAAGCTCGCTTCATCCTCCACCAGCAAGATGGTCTCCGTTCCACGCGGCAGCGGCGACATGTCACTGGCTTGGGCGGAGACGGACAGGCTTGCCTCAACATCAAGCACAGGTAAGTAGACACGGAACAACGAGCCTCTACCCACCTCACTATCGACGTCGATAAAACCCTTCAACTGCGTGACAATCCCGTAAACGGTGGCGAGGCCGAGTCCCGTGCCCTTGCCTTTTTCCTTGGTGGTAAAAAATGGTTCGAACAGACGGGCTCGCACCCCGCTCTCCATGCCCGTTCCCGAATCAGCCACCGCCAGGCAAACATAGTCCCCCGGCACCCCATCCCGGCTCGCACGCGCACTCGCCACGTCGACATGCGTGACCTCGGTCGACAAGCGAATCCTCCCGCTCCCTTGCATCGCATCCCGAGCATTGAGCACGAGGTTGACAATAACCTGCGCGAGCGCGTCCGCGTCGGCCAACACCATCGGAGCCTTCGGGTCGGGAAGAAACTCCAGCTCTGCCGTCTCGCCGACCAATCGACGCAGCATTTTGAGCAGCTCTTCTATCGACTTGTTCAGATCAAGGGCATGGAGCGAAATGGTTGAACGGCGGCTGAAGCTCAACAAATTACGCGCTAGGTTGGCGCCACGTGCCAACTCCGATTCGAGTTCCTGCAGTTCTAGTTGAATGGAGTCATGGCCGACAGTCTC
>JAKLEG010000642.1 GCA_022703175.1 Myxococcota bacterium
CGATCAAGCCAGCCAGTCGATTGATCGCTCGCTGGCGAGCCTGATCGATGAGGCCAATCACGCGGCTGACGAAACCACGGCGTTGAGTCGGAGCCTGAAGGCCATCGAGCCGCAGGCACAGGAGTTTGGCGGCTACATCCAGCGAACCGATGCCTCGATGCGGCGGATGGTGGGGACGGCCACCAGCATTGCCACCAACGTCGCCGGCATGGCCGACGCAACTGAAGGGGTGGCGACGACCGTGATTCAATTTGAAACCACCGTGAAAATGATCGGAGACAATGCCGCCAAGGCCGTGGCGCTTTCTCAAGAGGTGCAAGAGCGTGCCGAGGCGGGTCAGGGTTCGGTGACTCAAGCTGTTCACGGGATGCAGGAGATTGCTCAGTCATTTCGGGGCATTGATGCTGCGGTGGGCCGGTTGGGGCTGAGCGTCGATGCCATCGGTAGAGCTTTGGAGGTCATCACCGAGGTGACCCAGCAGACCCAATTGTTGTCGCTCAACGCTTCGATTCTTGCGGCGCAGGCCGGCGAGCAGGGCAAGGCGTTTTCCGTCGTGGCCAGTGAGATCAAGGCGTTATCCGATCGTACCAACCGCTCCACCGCTGAGATTTCTGACATCCTGGCGGCGTTAAGCAAAGACCGTGCGGAGACGGCCAGTGCGATGGCCACGGGTATGCGCACGGTCAAAACCGGTGAGGAACGTGCGGCCCAAGCCGGGCAATCGATCGCGCAGATCTTAGAGCTCAGCGGCAAGAACAACTCGCAAATGACAGAGATCGCCAAGGCGACTCGCGAGCAGGTTCAGGGTAGTCAACTCATCACGGGCACCATCACGGATATTGCCCAGATGGTACGTGAGATCGGTACGGCCAGTCAGGAACAGAAACAGCTGGCTGAGGCCATCACCGCATTGACCTCTCGGACGGTGGCCAGCGTTGATATGATGGTGACGTCCATTCGCAAACAGGCCGCCGACAGCGTGGTCACCGCCTCTCGGATCCACGAGGTTCTCGACCGGGGTGGCGCCATTCGCGATGAGAGCGCCTCCCAGCGTAAGGCGAGCGGTGAGGTGGTGCGACTGGTCAGCAGCGTGCACGATGTGGCGAACCAAGTGTTAGGGTCGGCCACTCAAGTAATGACAGAGTCAAAAGAACTCGCTTCGCAGGCGGACCTGCTTAATGAGAGTGTGGCCCGGTTCCACGTCGAAACTTGAACGACAGCGTTTGTCGGGGCACGGTGGCTGGCCTAGAAACAACTACTCGGTAGGTTGTTGCAGACACCCGCAATACAGAGTGAAAAGAGACATTCGCCGGATGTAGTACAGGCGTCGCCCGGCTCCTTGAAGGGCACGCATTGTCCAGGCTCTCCGGCGCTGGTATCGCAGTAACTTGCAACGCAAGGCTCAGTATCACTGCAAGGGGCCAGCAGACGCGCCTGTGGACGGCACGTACCCCCGATGCAGGTGGTTCCGTACACACAACGTTGCATCATGTCGCACGGGCTGCCCGCGCCGACGTAGCTAGGTCCAGTACATAAGTTGTCGACGCAACTGAGTCCGGCCAGGCAGTCTCCGAACTCGGCGCAAGCCCCACCCGGATTGGTGCGCGCAACGCACATGCCGTTTTGGCAGTTGCCGGCGTTGCCACACACTCGGTTGCTGTCGCAGACGTCGTCTGGGCCTACTTCGGTGCGGCAGACACCGCAGAAGCTGAGGTCGAGCACGCAGGTCGTGCCGGGTTCACATACCAGACTTTCAATTCCTAGGCCGCAGGGAGCGCCCGGGCCTTGAGCGCCAACCCACATTTGTACACACGGGCCGTCCAGGTCTTTGACTTGGTTCTCACAGGCAACGGTCGCAAGATGGGTCTGGCAGTTTTCGATGCCCGTAGCTGCGAGTGTCAGCAGCCCCGCATCGGCCAGCGCACCATACCAGCGTTCGTAGCGTCCGTTGCAGCTCTCCAAGAACAGCGACCTGCAGGCTTCCAGATCGGTCGCGACTATGCGCCCGCAGCGCAGGTAGAAGCCGCAGTAGGCCTCCATCATCGTCTCGCAGTACGTCGACACCCATGGATTTTGGGTCGGCGCTGGCTGCGTGGAGTCGTGGTTCGCGTCGGCGCACGAGGCTAACAAGATAAGGGCGACGTGGGTCGCCAAGAGGCGTGGTGTCATGACGGCGTCCTGTCTGGCGCTGGGGCTTTTCTCGCCAGGCGAACTCGGTCATAAACGGAAACTATGAGAACATCCATCTTTCTCGTTGCGATCGGGTGTAGCTGGCTTGCTGCCACAGCACAGGCCGCTTCTCCTGACGATGAACTGCTAAAGGTTTTGCCACGCGCCGATGATGCTGGCCTCCAGATTGAAGCTGGGCTCGTGGTTCGCGATTTGCGCGTCTACCTCGATGCGATGAAGCGGCAGCGCCTGTTGCTTGCCCAAAGCCCAGCCGGGAAGGCCTACTACGACCAAGGTGTGCAGCGAGAACAATTCGGTTTTGATTTCATCACTGAGGTGGAGCGTTTGGCTAAGTTGGCGGCGCCCTCAGGGGCACCAGTGCCGCTTTTGCTCGTGGGTTATAGCTCCAGCCAAGGCCCCGGCGCGCAGTTGTTGCTCAAAGCGGAACCAGGGTTCGATGAACGGCTTGCCGCCACGATGGCCGGCGATCCGCTGCCGCCGTGGTCGGCTCGGACAACCGCAGAGGGGTTGTCGTTCTCAATGGGTGAGCAGGTTGCGCGCGGTGCGGTAAGTGACGGTTGGTTACGGATCACCCTTGGCACGCTTACGCCAACAGGCGGCAACGTGCAGGCTTTGTTCGAGCCGGCCTTGGCTGCGAAGATGCAGACGTCCGAGGCTTATCTCTTTGTTCGCGGCGGCGGCGAAATATCCAAGTTTCTCACCAACCTGTGGCCCGAGGCTCAACCCTTCTTGGCTGGCGCGCGCGCCTTGGTGATCGATTGGCGACATGATGCTGACAAGACGTTGGCCGCCAGGCTTTTGTTGGATGCGCCGCTGCTACAGCAGGTCGGCCCGATGGTGCGTCCGGCGACGTTGCAGAGCTCAATTGAGTCACTATGGGGGGCTGATGCCACAGGCTTCTTGTCTCTGTCATTGCCGCCGGCGTTGTTGGGGCCCGGGTTGCAGGCGATGTTGGCCAATCCTGAGGCCCAGGTCGTCGTGACTCCGGCCCTCCGAGAGGTTCCCGGGAAGCTAACGGGGCTATTGGGGCTCATGAGTTTCTGGGCCCCAGCCGATTGGGCGGTGGCGTTCGAAGCCCCAGACGCCAAACCAGCGACCGAGGT
>JAKLEG010000643.1 GCA_022703175.1 Myxococcota bacterium
CACTGTTTTACCCACCCGGAGTTCTTCACGAATGCGCTCGAAGATGAGCACGTTCGAATCGACGGCCATCGAAAGGGTCAGCAGCATGCCAGCGATGCCCGGCATGGTCAGCGTGGCTTCCAGCAGCGCCAAGGCCGCCAAAATCAACACAAAGTTGAGAGCCAGAGCAAAGTCGGCCAACAAGCCGCTCATGCTGTAGTACAGCGCCAGCCACACCAAGATCAGGATCGAGCCAATCAGGAACGCCATCGCACCCATATGAATCGCGTCAGCTCCCAAAGTCTCGCCAACCTGGCGTTTCTCACGCACTTCCACCGGCGCCGGGAGCGCGCCTGCGCGCAACACCAGCGACAGATCTTTGGCGGCGTTGAAGCGTGCTTGCGCGTCACCAGAACGCCCCAAGGTGATGCGAGCCGAACCACCACCAATCTTCTCCTGAATCACCGGTGCGCTGTTCACCTTGCCGTCCAGTACGATCGCCATGTGCTGGCGCACGTTCTCTTCAGTCAACTTCTCGAAAATGCGCGCGCCCTTTTGGTCGAAGGTCATCGAGACGTTGTAGTTGGAGGGCATCTCTGGATCTTGCTCGGCCTTGGCGTTGGACAGGTAGTCGCCTGTGATGCCCGGGCGGCTGTGTAACAAATAGGTCCGCAGACGACCCGCCTTCTCCTGACCGTTGGCCATCGACACCACGCCAAAACCGATTTCGCGGTTGGAGGCGATCTTCTTGGTGAGCAACTCAGCCACGACGTCCCGCTCAGTTTCGGGCAAATCGAAATAGACCTCGCGGATCCGCTTGCCGCCTGGACCATCAAACTCATACTGCTCGCGACTCACGCCTTGCGGCAGCTCTTCCGGCTTGATGTCGTCGAACACGGCGGTGGCCTCGGCGTCGACGATCTTGAACTCCAGCTGCGCTGTTTTGCCGATGATATCCATCGCGCGCTCGGGATCTTTGACACCCGGCAACTGGATCAACACGCTGTCTTTGCCGCGCTTGGCGATGACCGGCTCGGTCACGCCCAGCTTGTCGGCGCGATTGCGAATCGTCTTGATGGCTTGTTCCAAGGCGTTCTCGGCCACCAACTCAGCCTCAGCCGGCACCAACTCCAGCCCCAACAACAAATCGCCGCGCCGCGCGATCTGCAGCACCGAGAAATCCTTGCGCAGGAATTTCTCGACGTCCGCAAGCTTGGCCTCTGGCGCCAGCGTCACCACGATTTCCGCGGTGTTGCGCGGCCGAGCCACGCTGCTGAAGGTGATTTTTTGTTCCTTGAAAGCGTCGCGCAGCGCATCGGCGATGCGGTCGGCGCGTTGCTCAATCGCCTTGTCGGTACGCACACCCATCACCAGGTGCACGCCACCTTGCAAGTCGAGGCCCAAATTGACCTTCTTGCAGGTGAAGAACGATGGCAATGCCTTGCAAAACTTGTTGTTGTCGGCGCGCTGCTCTTCGGTCGCCTTGTAGTAGAAATAGTACGTTGGATAGAGCAGGTAGACGGAGGTCCCCAGCACCGCAAGCACCAACAAGAAACGGGACAACAGGTTACGGTTCATGAATCACAACCCCACTATTTCTTCTCGGCCGGCGTGGCCTCGGGTGTACGACCCGCGATGCGGTCTCTCAGCATCTTGATTTTGACTTTGTCGGCGATCTCAAGGGTCACAAGCTTGTCGTCGATCGCGATGATTTTGCCGAAAAAACCTGCCGAGGTAATGACTTCGTCGTCCTTCTTGAGCGACGCCAGCAGTTCCTGTTGTTGCTTACGCTGCTTACCCGCGGGCCGAATCAACAGAAAATAGATCACCGCAAACATCATCAGCGGGAACAACAGGCTCGTCCACCCGCTCATCGCGCCCGCGTCCGGTTGGCTCGGCGCCTCAGCCTGGGCCACCACGAGCGCCTGCACAACGGTCAAAACATGCATGGTTCTGCACCCTTCTGCGCGCGTTCACGACGCAGATTCCAAATGTAGCGGGCCGAACTACCACACCCCCCACAACGAGGCAATGGAGAGCCGCGGCGTCGCCCGAAAAAAGCACTCGTTCTACATCAACACCGCGGCGACACACGCCACCATGCAGGTGGTCAAGAAGCCACCCAACATCGCACGTGCACCCAAGCGCGACAGATCTGCGCGCCGACTGGGTGCCAACGCACCGTAGCCACCAATTTGAATGCCGATACTTGCGAAGTTGGCAAAGCCGCACAGCGCGTAAGAGACGATCAACCGCCCCCGCTCCGACAGCCATGTCGGATCGGCAGCCAGGTTGCGGGCCAAGTTGGAGTAGGCCACAAACTCGTTCAATACCGTCTTCTGACCGAGCAGACTACCTACCTTGGTGACATCTTCAAACGGCACGCCCATGCACAAGGCGATGGGCGAAAAGACCCAACCCAAGATCCGCTCTAGACTCAAGTCGGTCCCAAGCAGGTTCAGGCCAATCCAGCTGAGCATGAAGTTTGCTGCGGCCGTGATCGCCAAGAACGCAATAATCATCGCGGCTACATTCACCGCCAAGCGCAAGCCATCCGAGGTCCCGGCGGCGATCGCCTCCAACAGGTTGGAACCGGTGCGCGGCACATCGATGTCGGTCTTCCCGAGCGTCTTGGGTTCCTCGTTCTCTGGCATGATGAGCTTCGCGATCACGATGGAGGCTGGCGCACACATCACACTACACGCCACCAGGTGGCCCGCGATGTTCGGCACGTAGTCGCGCAGCATGGCCACGTAGGCCGCAAGCACACCTCCGGCGGTAGTCGCGAAACCCGCTACCATACAGGCGTTCAACTCGGAATACGTGAGACTCGCCAGGTACGGTTTGATCACGAGCGGCGCTTCCGTTTGCCCTACGAAAATGTCGGCCACGGTGGAAAAGCTCTCGGCGCCACTGGTCTTCAGGAACTTAGCGATGAAGCGTGCCATGTTGCGAATCACAAACGGCATGAAACCTACATGGTACAGGATACTCATCAGCGCTGCGAAAAAGACAATGGTGGGCAACACCTGAAACGCGAAAATCATCCCGCCCCACGCCGGGTTGGTTTTGGCGAGCCCGCCAAATACGAACTCAGCACCGGCGTTCGAGAACTCCAACAGCCGGTCCACAACCCCGTTGGCCCACGCAAAGCCAGCGCGGGCAGGCGTCTTCAGCACGATCACCGCAAAACCGAACAGCACCAGCACGCCCAAGCCGATCGTACGCCACGCTACGAGCTTGCGACGCTCTCGCGGACACATCGCAAAGGCGCGCCC
>JAKLEG010000644.1 GCA_022703175.1 Myxococcota bacterium
AACGCCAGCGGGGCGAGGGTGCGATATGGACCCCCAAGAATCGCGGCGGGTGGCTTTTGGTGCCGGCCGGTTGGGGAACCTTGGCGACCTACCAACTTGAAACCGACATCGGTGGCTGGATCCCCGAGGAGCTAGTAAGTCGCTGGGCCTTGTCGACCCTCGCAAGCCTCGTGGACAAGACAGCGCGCCTAAGCGACCAAGAGGTGGTTCACTACGTTCGGGGGCATGCGCCTATTTGCGCTCCCGACGGTACAGTCGTGCCATGGTACTGACCCTCGGCATCATCACCGGGGACACCCTTGTTGCAGCCCAGGTTTGATCCTAGAGTAGCTCCATGCCAACCACGACCGAGGCCACCCCAGGCGCAAGCTTGAGCGTTGCTGTCAGCCGCGAGCCTTCGCAATCTCTGAAGACCATCCTGTCGAGCCACAAAGGCGAACGGCACGTGATTGCCATTCGTGGCTACCCTGACCCCGACAGTATCGGCAGTGCGATGGCGCACGGCTTCATCTGTCGCGAGTTTGAGATCGACACCACCATCTTGTACTTCGACGACATCTCACACCACGAGAACCGGGCGCTGGTGAAGAAGCTCGCCATCGACATGACACGCTACTCCGAAGACTTTGAGCTCAATGGCTACGACAGGTTGGCCATCGTTGACGCGCAGATGGTCGAGATGCCAAGTGATTTCAAGCGCTTGCCGGTCGTAAGCATTGTCGATCACCACAAGGTGCAAGGTGAGTTCGATGCCGAGTTCGTGGATGTGCGCGAGGATGCGGGTTCCACGAGTTCCATCTATGCCGAGTACTTGGAGCACAACCTCGCGGCGATGAACAAAGACAGCCCCGAGGCAGGTAAGCTCGCGAGTGCATTGCTCTTTGGCATTCGCTCCGATACCGACGACTACCTGTTGGCGCGTGAGCTGGACTACCGCGCCGCGGCATTTCTGGCGCAGTACGCCGACCACGATTTGCTGCAAGCCATCTCCAAGCAGAGCATCTCGCCGCGCACGATGGAAATCACCCAGCGTGCGTATGCCAACAAGGTCATCGCCGACACCCATGTCTTGGCAGGCGTCGGTTATGTGCGTGATGAAGACCGCGACTCAATTGGCCAAGCGGCTGACTACCTGCTGCGCCGTGAAGGTATCGATACGGTGATTTGCTACGGCATCGTGAACAACCAGTTTGTGGATGGCTCGATGCGCACCACGTCCAACGTGGTCGATCCTGATCGCTTCTTGAAGGAGCTGTTTGGTGCCGATCCCCATGGCATTGCGTATGGCGGTGGCCGGGCTGATAAGGGCGCATTCAAGATCCCGCTCGGTCCATTTGCCTCGTGCGGGGATCGCGATCTGCTTTGGCGTATGGTGCAGCGAACCATCGAGGATTTGTTCTTCAACAAGATCGGTATTAACCGCGAGTAAGATGCGATGATCGCGACCCGTGTCCTTGCCATGGTGCTTGCAGGCGGTGCGGGCAGGCGCCTGATGCCGCTCACCGCTCAGCGCGCCAAACCCGCCGTACCGTTTGCCGGTCGCTATCGACTAATCGATTTTGTGTTGTCGAACCTGGTCAACTCCGGGCTGATGAAAATCAAGGTGTTGACGCAGTACATGTCCGACTCGCTCAACACGCACATCGCGCGCGGCTGGCACTTGGCCACCATCATCGACAACTACGTCGAGCTTGTGCCGGCTCAGCAGCGCATCGGTCCTACGTGGTATCGCGGCTCGGCAGATGCGCTGTACCAGAACCTGAACATGGTCACCGATGAGAATCCGGACTACGTGGCCATTCTGTGGGCCGACCACGTTTACAAGATGGATCTGCGAGAGATGTTCGATTTCCATCGTCAGGCGGGCGCTGCGCTGACGTTGGCGGCAATTCCGGTGCCGGTGGCCGAGGCGTCGGATTTCGGCTGTATCACCGTGGGCGATGACTGGCGCATGGTGGGTTATAAAGAGAAGCCCGCCGTCCCACCTGAGATGCCGAACAAACCAGGTTTCGCGTTGGCGTCGATGGGGATCCACATCTTTTCCACCGATGCCTTGATTCGCGCGATTGAGGCCGACGCGGCCAATAAGGAGTCCTCGCACGACTTTGGCAAAGACATCGTGCCGCGCATGTTTCAAAATGAACGGGTGTTTGTCTACGACTTCAGCAAGAACAGCCACCCCGGCATGACTGAGCAAGAGCGCGGCTACTGGCGCGATGTCGGTACGGTGCAGGCCTATTGGTCAGCACATATGGACTTGGTGTCGACCACACCGGTTTTCAATCTGTACAATCCGGCCTGGCCGATTCATACCTACTATCGCCCGTTGCCCCCCGCGAAGTTCGTGCATGACATGCCCAACGAGGGGCGTGTCGGTTTTGCCACCGAGTCATTGGTCAGTGAAGGCTGCATCATTTCGGGGGGGCGCATTCATCGCTCGGTGTTGAGCCCGCGAGTGCGCATCAACTCGTTTTGTCAGGTTCACGAGTCGATCTTGTTCGATGGCGTGAACGTCGGGCGTTACTCGCGTTTGAACCGCGTCATTGTCGACAAAGGCGTCGATATTCCTCCAGGCACTGAGATTGGCTACGACCGCGAAGCCGATCTCAAGCGCTTCGACGTGGATCCCTCGGGTCTTGTTATTGTTCGAAAACACTACAAGTTCTAACGCCGATGACCCCGCGCGATGCCGGCGCCACCTTGAGGGGAGCGTTTGGGATAGTGGCTTAAGCCCACCAAGTTGCCGTCGGGGTCCAAAACGTAAAGGGTATAATCACTTTCGCGCACCAGCGGGATACCCGCGGCCTGCAAGCGGCGACGCCACAACCGTCGGTCATCGACGTCGATTTTGAACGCCACGCAATGCCAGCCGGGGGCCTCAGGGTGGCGTTGCGGTCGAGCGCGGTGCGCAAGCTCCAGGGCCAAAAACTCGCGGCCACGAATTTTCACCCACAGACTTCGCGGTTTTCCGGCCGCGTCACACCAGCGTTTCAGCACTGGTAGGCCAAGCAATTTCACATAGAAGCGCTCAGCGCGGGGCAGGTCTGCGACCACCACGGCGAGGTGGTGCACGCCTTTCAGGGCAGGGGTCGTCATGGCTACTTGCGAACCTTTCTTGGTTACGGCACATGCACAGTCACCGGTGCGGGCCCGGCATTGGAAACAGCGGTCTCTACGGCAAATAGCTGCAACGTGTCGCCGCTTTCGCCGGACAGCGAGCCCGCAAACAAACCATCCAACGCTGCAACCAT
>JAKLEG010000645.1 GCA_022703175.1 Myxococcota bacterium
GCCACGACCCCTGCCCGCCGAGAGACCGCCGATGAGACTCTCGTCTTTTCATGTCCAGAACTATCGTTCGGTGAACGATAGCGGCGAAATCCGCACCGACCTGCACACAGCGCTGGTTGGGCGCAACGAGAGCGGCAAGACGAACCTTCTGTCAGCTCTTGCTTCGCTCAAGCCGACTGGTGCTATGCAACCCCTATCGTACGCCAAGGATTTTCCGCGGGACCGGATGAAGGCGGACTTTTCGACCCAGCTCCCGGTCGTGACGACTACCTGGGAGCTGACAAACAACGAGCAAAGAGCCCTGGGAAGGATGTTTACCAGGGCGAGTGCCGTAACTCGCGTCGTTGTTAGCCGTCCCTATGAGGCGTGTGTGCTGGTTGAGTTCGACGGCTTGACACCGCCACCTACCGAGGCCCCCAAGCTAGCGACCGCTGTCAAGGCGCTTGGAAAGTCGGTCCACGAGTACGTCCATGCGGCTACCGACGGCGTCACAAAGGCGATCGCGGACGCTCATGCGGAGCTAGAAGCTGCATTCTCGCAACCAAAGACGGCCGGGGATCTTTGGGCGAAGACCGTGGAGGCGGCGGCTAGCAAGCTGGCTGCCGCAGTCGCGAGTGCAAAGGCGGACCTGCCCTCTGGTGGCGGGGCCAGGCTGGAACAAGTGCGCGAGCTGCTCCAGGGCGTTGCGGCTGATAGTGCCGCCGAAGCCTCCGCTCGGAGTTGGGTTGGCAAGCAACTACCTACGTTTCTATATTTCGCGGACTACCCCGAGTTGGAAGGCCATCAAAACATCCCTGAGTACAACACTCGGCTCAAGCAGAATAGCAACCTGACCAAAGCTGATCGGAACTTCGCGAAGCTTTGCAAGGTAGCAGGTCTTGACCCCCGTGAGCTTGAGAGCCTGCTGTCCTCGGATCATGAGACACGGCAGCAGCTTGTGAACCGGGCAGGGGCAGTAGTCACCAAGAAGCTACGACAACTATGGAAGGACCGTGAACTCAAGGTGCGGTTCAATCTCGACGGTCAGCACTTCGACACGTTGGTTTCTGACGCGTCCAATGTCTACGATGTCGAGATCAACCTCAACGAGCGGAGCTTCGGCTTCAAGTGGTTCTTCTCGTTCTACATCGCGTTTGCGGCCGACACCCAGGGCGGAGAGGCTGACAACGCGGTCCTGCTTTTCGACGAGCCGGGATTGCACCTGCACGCGGTAGCACAAGGTGATTTGCTGCGGCACTTTGAGACAGACTTCAAAAACCAGATCATCTTCACAACCCATTCCCCGTTCATGATCCCGGTCGGCAACCTGGCATCGGTGCGGACGGTAAACATCTCGCAAGAGCACGGAACCCAGGTTACGAACGATCCAACGGGAGATGCCAAGACGTTGTTTCCTATTCAAACGGCACTGGGCTACGAGGCGAGCCAGGCACTCTTCGTGGGACCAAGTAACGTTGTGGTCGAGGGTGTCACCGACTACTGGTATCTGAGTACGGTCTCGGACTACCTGATTGAGCGCGGACGCAAGGGTCTGGCCAAGGGATGTGTGCTCACTCCAGCAGGAGGTGCTCAGAAGGTTTCATACATGACGGCGCTTTTGTCCGCCCAGAGGCTTGGTGTCGTCGTCCTGATGGATGATGAGCGCCGGGCGCGAGCGTCGGCTGAGGAGATGCTGAAGGAGCGGCTGATCCGTAAGAATAACATCGTGTTTGTAACAGAGGGCTTCGACAAGCCGCCAACCGAAGCCGACATCGAGGATCTTCTTGAGCCTGGGATTTTCGACCAACTCGTGCAGGAGACGTACGCCAAGGACCTTGCCGGCAGGAAGTTGCAGCTCAACGAGAAGGTCCCACGGATTGCCGTGCGTTATGAGCAGGCGCTTCAATCCCTCGGAATCGAGTTCAACAAAAGTCGCCCAGCTCGCCTATTCCTCCAGAAGATGGCAACTGAGGCGCAGACTCTTCTGCCCGAGGCGTCGTTGTCGCGATTCGAGAAGCTGGTTGGCGTGTTGATGGAGCGGTTGCAGGGTGCCGAACGTACCGCGCGGCAACCGTTCGCCTAGCGCAGCGGCCTAACATTTTCCGATACGGTTTCGGGGTTGCGCCGGCATTGGCCGCGGTCTACAGCTTCTCCAAAATCTTCCCCACCTCCCCCAAATCCTTCGCCACAAACTCCAAAACGCGCCACCCGTTGGTGCCTTCCGTGAGCCGCTTGCGGATGATGCGGTCACGCCGCAGGCGGTTGCCGGCATGGAACGCGGCGCCGTCGATGTAGATGGCGATTTGCTTTTCTGGGATGGCAAAGTCGGCCGTCGAAATGGGCGCATCACCGGGATTGGGAGCCACTGGGACCTGCTTCTGCACCGCGATGCCGTGCTGCTCGAACAGCCGCAAGAACTTGAGTTCAAGCGGCGACCCAACGCCAGCATCGTACGCTTCAAGCCACGGGCGCGGGTCGTGGTCGTCGCCCCGCTTACTTGGCAATCTTGTCGGCGCTGCGGTGGCTAGGACTTCCAGATCGCTCAGCACTTCGGGCCAACGTAGGTATTCGTGAATGCGTTGGTTGTTGTAGCTGCGCAGGCAGCGGTAGCACGACGACTCGCAGCCCTTGTGATCGAGGTGATCGAGCGCGCGCCCGGCCACCAGATGCAGCTCGTCAATCGCGCGGTCGAGAAACCCGCTGCCACCCACCGCGGAGTCAATGAAAGTAAGCGAGCCCTGCTGCCTCCTACCGTGGGCGTCGGCCACCTTCCACATGCTTTCCAGGCTGAAATCCACCTCGGAACCGTCGAGCATGTAGAGGTGGCGCATGCCGGTGCGCAGCGAATAGCCAAGCGAGTTACCCCACGTGAGGTAGCGCTCTTCGTCGAAGGCGTACGGTAGGTCTACCTCGATGCGTAAGAGCGTCCCCAGCGACTTGGCCACGATGGCAAGTGGTTCGGGGGCTTTGCCGCGACGCCCACAATCAAACGAGTGGCCATAGGGGTCATCGGCCGACTTCGATCGGGCTTTCTTGGTGCCTTTTGTGCCGTTGGGCTCGTCGGTCCAGTTCAAGATCCGCCCACATTCGGGGCAGAGGTAGAAGCCACGGCCTTCGTCATGCAGCATGGGCACGCCGCGTTTCTTCTCTGGGTCGGTGGGGGGCTTCGATTCGTTGACCCAACGCACCTCTTCGCCACGCGAAAGATGGGCACGCCACCCGGTGGGCAGCTCATAGCGCCCTACAATTTGGCCGTTGCGCTGCGGAT
>JAKLEG010000646.1 GCA_022703175.1 Myxococcota bacterium
TGTGTGCATCAGCGTGCCGGTGGCATCCAGATGCAATTCCACGGGTACCACCAGGGGGCCAACCGGCGCGGTGCCGGGAAGCGACAGCGCCGATAAAAACTCTGTTAGGCAGCGGCTGGTCGTTGCAGTGACCGAATTGCCGGAGCTGGGATGCACCGTGAGCACAAAGCCGCGATGCAGCTGCAGGCGCGCTGAGTAGCGGCGGGGGATGCTCGGCGCCTGGATGCTTCGGGGTGGACCCAGAGGCGGGCTTGCGGCGAGGCAATGGGTCAATCGCGTCGCCGCCGCGTCGAGCGTGGCAGCAACGATCGCTTCAGTTCCTCGTTGGAGTTGCTCGGCGACGGATTGGGCGTCTGCCTGACGTTGTTGGCGCTCGCTCCAGAAGGAGGCAAAACCTAAAATGACGGCAACCAGGGACAACATCAGGGGGCCATGCCTGCGCCAGCGTGACGGAGTTGGCTCTGGCTTGGATGCCAGAGGCGTGGGAGCGGCAAACCCGGCAGTTTGGGTCGCGGTGGTGAGCGCATCTGCCCAGGCGCGGCCGTCTTGAAAGCGTTGCTCGGGTTGTGGTTCGAGCGCCTTCATGACCACGGTGCTAATGCCATGGGGGACGGCAGGGTTGAAGAAGTGCGGCGGGTGCACGGGTGGCCGTTGGGCCGCATCAACCCGCGAGGCAAAACCGCTCGCCTCAAATGGGCGCCACAGCGTTAACATTTCAAACAGCGTCGCGCCGCACGCGTAGGTGTCGGTCCAAGGGCCAATCGCGTCAGTGTTGCCCGCAAGCTGTTCTGGTGCTGCATAGTCCCAGGTCCCAACAAAGGTGTCCTGGGGTGGGTGACCGAGGCCGCGGTGGTCGTAGGTGAGCGCCAAACCGAAATCGATGAGCTTGATGCGGCCATCGAGGGTGACCATCACGTTGGAAGGCTTGATGTCGCGGTGGATCACGCCCTGGTCGTGGGCGGCGGCCAGGGCTTCGGCCAACTGGATGCCGAGATCGAGCATCGTGGCCACTGGTGCGGGAGTGGTTGCGCGGTGATTGGGCAGATCGCGTTCGCCAATGCAGCGCAGGGCATCGGCCAGCCAACTGATGCCATCGTGATTGTCCACAACGTCGGCCACTTGCAGAAGCGTGCGCAACGAGAAACCATGTACATACTCGGTGGCCAAGAAGGCACCACCGTCATGGTGGCCGAAGGCATACACGGTGGCACAACCAGGATGGTTCAAACGTGCGGCGAGCTCCGCCTCGCGCGAAAATCGTGTTTGGTGCTCCGGCGAGGGATGGTGGCTTAGTTTCAGCGCGCATAGGCGTTTGGGCTGTAACTGCTCGGCGAGATAGACCACGCCCATGCCACCTTGGCCCAATAGACTTTTCAACACGAAGCCTGGCGGTGCGTTGGGGGGCGACGCCAACGGATCGGGGGGGCCGCCGGTTAAGCGTCGCAGATCGTGGCGCAGGCGTTCGAGGGCATCGATACGAGCCGCCAGTGAGGGGTGGTCAGGAAACTGCGCACAGAAGCGATGTTTGTCTACCGGCCGACCAGCCAGGCGTTCTTCTTCGAAGCGCGCCAAGGGGTCCAGCGTCTGAGAACTCTCGGAGAAGTCGTCCGTCACCGCTAGAGCCTAGCATAGATCTTGGATGGCTGACTCGCGTCGCCATTGTAGGTAGCATGGAGTTGTTATGCGTTGTCCGCACTGCGCTTCTCCCATTGCTTCGCCGCCGGTGTGTATCACCTGCGGTGAGCCGTTCGATACCCCAGCACCTCAACCCACCGTTCCAGGTCTGGAACCGACATGTGGCGCCGTAGCCAACGAGGTCATTGTCGCCGTGTTGCCCGACTTGGAGACCACCCGGGAGGAGGGTCCGGGCCATGGGCAGGGTGGTGGCATTGCGCTGGGGCTTGCGCCAGTGGGCCTGGAGGTGACGCGGATGCCGATAGCGACGCGAGACACCGCGCC
Source organism: Myxococcota bacterium (assembly GCA_022703175.1). Classification (GTDB taxonomy): domain Bacteria; phylum Myxococcota; class XYA12-FULL-58-9; order XYA12-FULL-58-9; family XYA12-FULL-58-9; genus JACRCV01. The sequence goes on from JAKLEG010000646.1 coordinate 1,960, forward strand.
AGTCGCCGCGGTCGACAAGTGCCCTCAATGTGGCACCGCCGTCGGGGCGGCACGTTTCTGTGAGAGCTGCGGTGTGGCGGTGCCGCGCGCGTTAGCGGTTGAGACGAGCCCTGGCATTGGCGGGCGCCGGTGTCGCGAGTGTGGCATTCTGAATGAAGGAGTCCGACCGTTATGCGCTGCGTGTGGGCGGCGAATCTGAGCGTGGCCTCGGCGTCTCGTCCCGTGTTAGTTTTGCCCACAGTGAATCTTTGCAGTGCCGCAGTCGTTTAGGGAAAGTCATGGCCAAAACAGAGCAGCAGATCGTCATCAACGCACCTATCGACCGAGTCTTTGATATTATCGTCGACTACGAGCGCTATCCGGAGTTCCTACCAGATATGCGCGCGGTGCAGGTGCAGTCTCGCCATGACGGCGTGGCCATCGTGAGCTTTGAGATCGAGCTGATCATGCGGGTTGGCTACACGCTGCGCCTGGTCGAGGACCGACCAGGCTCAGTGCAATGGAGCCTTGAAACCGCAAAAATGATGTCCTCCAATGATGGTGGTTGGCGGCTCCAAGATCTGAAAAACGGCACCACTCAGGCGACCTATGGTCTTGAGGTAAAACTCAAGGGACTCATTCCGAAGTCGGTCAGTTCGCGGTTGCTGGGCACGACCCTGCCAGATACGCTGAAACGCTTCAAAGAGCGCGCCGAAGGGCACGCCTAGAGAAGTTCGCACGAGGTCGCACTTGCTGGTAAAATCAACACCAGTCAGTGCCTGGATGTCGGTACCAAGGAGAGAGGGCGGTGCTCGATTCTTTCATCATAGACGAGCTAAAGCGTCGTGAGCGCGAGAAGCGTGACGACGCCGACCGTCCGCGCGCAGAAATCCCCAAAGATGATGACAAATCCTCCGAGATAGAGGAACCGTCCAAGTCCGAGGACGACAAGAACGGTAACAAGGACCGCGGTGTGGTGGTGATCGATCTGTAGCGAAGGCTCGGCGCTTACTGCGTGCCCAAGGCGTAACCGGCAATGCTGATAGTGAGCTGTGAGCGCAGTCCGGCCCATGGCTCTTTCTGGGGCACAGCGACCAGGCCGCCGACCTCCCAACAGTCGCACGGCGATCGATAGGCAAAACCAAGGCGATGCTCCACGGGCCCTACCGTGCGCTCGGGGGGCGTCTGCGCCGGTGTCTTGAGAATCGGCAGTAGGATGTCGGTGCTGTACGACAAGGAGACTCGACGACCGAAGTCCACCGAGACAAACGGCGAGATCGAGTGCACAAAGCTACCATCGCCGAGCG
>JAKLEG010000647.1 GCA_022703175.1 Myxococcota bacterium
CCGCCGGTCAAGACACAGGGATTGGGCAATGGCAAAGTACAAGCTTAAGACGAAGAAGTCCGCGTCCAAACGCTACCGCGTGACGGGCTCGGGCCACGTGAAGGTGGGCCACAAGGGTCACCGGCACATTCTCACTGGCAAGTCGCGCAAGCAGAAACGTGGCACGCGCGGCACCATGCTTTTGGAAGGCGCTGACGCGGCCAAAGCCAAGACGCTCTTGCCGTATGGCTGATAAGGAGTAGGAACATGCCTCGTACTAAAGGTGGATACAAAACTCGGCGCCGTCGTAAGCGCGTACTGAAGCTGGCCAAGGGTTACTGGGGCGCACGCCGCAAGAACTATGGCCCAGCACGCGAAACCGTCGATCGTGCTTTGGCATTTGCGTTCGCGGGTCGTAAACAGAAGAAGCGCCAATACCGCAGCCTTTGGGTTGCGCGCATCAGCGCTGGGGTCAAGCAACTCGAGATGTCGTACAGCCGTTTCATCAACGGCCTGAAGCGCGCCAAGATCGAAATCGATCGTCGTGTGCTTGCCGACCTCGCGTCAAGCGATCCCAAGGCCTTTACGGCCGTTGCAAACGCCGCGAAACAAGCGTTGTAACGATTCACATCACCGGCTGGCGCCGCCATCCGGCGCAAGCCGAGCATGATTCCATCCATGGAAGACCTGAAACGCCTCGAGCGGTCGTTGCTGTCTCGTGCACGCCGCGCCAAGACGACCCAGGACGTCGCCGATCTGCGCGCCGAGTTTCTCGGCAAAAAGGGTCCGTTGGGCCAAGCCCTGCGTGGCCTTGGGGAACTCCCGCCAGAAGAGCGTCCGAAGCTGGGTGAACGCGTCAATGCCCTTAAAGCCAAGCTCGAAGCCGCCTTGGACGAAGCCAAGACGCGCGTCGAGCAGGCTGAGCGTACCTTGCAACTTGCGCAAGGCGCGCAAGACGTCACATTGCCCAGTCGGCGTGTGGTGCCGGGCCTACCGCATCCGTTGCGATTGGTGGAGCGGAGCATTATCGATGCGATGGCTGGGTTGGGCTTTACTGTGGCCGAGGGGCCGCTCGTGGAGCACGACTGGTACAACTTTGAGGCCTTGAACTTCCCCCCGGATCATCCGGCGCGGGATGCGCAGGACACCTTCTTCATTGACGACAAGGTGCTGCTACGCACGCATACGTCGAACGTGCAGATCCGCACGATGCTGAAAACCAAACCGCCGGTGCGGATTTTGGCTCCCGGCATGGTGTTTAGGCACGACGAGATCGATGCCACGCACACACCGTGCTTCCACCAAGTCGAAGGCTTGTGGGTTGATGAAAAAGTCACCTTCGCCGACCTGAAGGGCGTCTTGCATCGCCTAGCGGCCTCGTTGTTTGGCCCCGAGACCCGCGTGCGGTTCCGCCCGAGCTTCTTCCCGTTCACCGAACCGTCGGCCGAGATGGATGTCAGCTGCGTGATATGTGGCGGTACCGGCGGCGAGGGCAAGTGCCGTGTATGTAAAGGCACCGGCTGGCTGGAGATACTGGGCGCGGGCATGGTCGATCCGGCTGTGCTCGAAGCGGTGGGCTACGACCCCGACCGAGTGCAAGGGTTTGCTTTTGGCATGGGTGTTGAGCGCATTGCGATGTTGCGCTGGGGGATCGAGGATATTCGCCTGGTGTACGAAAACGATGTGCGCTTCCTTGAACAATTTTCGGCACGCGTGCGAACCTAACTTAGAACGACGGAGCCCGAAGCCGTGCAAGTAAGCCTCGACTGGTTGAGCGAGTCTATCGAAGTTCCGCCGCTTGCGACGTTGTGCGAGTTGTTGAATCGCGCGGGCGTGGCGGTAGAAGGTGTCGTAAACCCTGCGGCTGCTGTGTCGGGCGTGGTGGTGGGCGAAGTGACCAAGGCCGAACCACATCCGAAGGCCGACCGACTGCGCTTGTGCGAGATCTACGACGGTAGCGAACGTTTTCAAGTGGTCTGCGGCGCGCCCAACGTAGCCGTTGGCCAACGCGTGCCGTTTGCGCGCGTGGGCGCCAAGCTACCTGGATTTCTCATCGAACGGCGCGCCATTCGCGGCATCGAATAGTTTAGCATGATCGCTTCGAAGGCCGAGCTTGGGCTCGAAGAGAAGAGCGACGGCATTTGGGTGCTGCCACCGGATGCGCCGTTGGGCGTGCCGGTGCTCACCGAGTCAAGTGCTCCGCCCGTGGTTACGCTCGACATCACTGCCAACCGTCCTGATTTGCTGTCGCACGTGGGTGTGGCTCGCGAGGTTGCGGCTGCCACCGGCAAGCGTCTGCTCGCCCCCAACTGGCGGCTCACCGAGAAGGGCCCCGATTGCAGCTCGCTTGCACGCGTGGTGGTGGAAGACACCCAAGGCTGCCGCCGTTACGTCGGTCGCGTCGTGCGTAATCTGAAGATCGGCCCATCACCGACGTGGTTGAAGGCCCGCCTGGAACGAATCGGCCAGCGCTCAATCAACAATGTCGTCGACGTCACCAACTACGTGTTGTTCGAAACCGGCCAGCCGTTACATGCCTTCGACTTGGCGCGCTTGGGGGTCGAGAACAAACTCCCGACCCTCCGCGTGCGTGCGGCCCGAGCGGGCGAGAAGCTCACCACGCTCGATGGTGTGGAGCGGAGTTTGTCAGTCGATGACCTGATGATCTGTGATGCCCAACGCCCGGTGGCATTGGCCGGCATCATGGGCGGCGCCGACAGCGAAGTCTCCAACGACACCACCGCGGTGCTCCTCGAAAGTGCTTACTTCGACCCCACCCGCGTACGGCGGGGCGCCAAGCGACACGGGCTGCACACCGAGGCCTCGCACCGATTCGAGCGTGGTGCCGATCCGGGTATGCTGATTCGGGCTCTCGATCGTTGCGCGCAGTTGCTCGCTGAGGTGGCGGGGGGCGAGGTCGCCAAGGGCGTGTTGGACGTGGCACAAAAGGCCGAGCCAGCCCGCGAAATCATGTTGCGCCTAAAACGCGTCACGCAAATTCTTGGGCTCCAACTCGCCGCCGAACAAGTGGTGCAGTTGTTGGAGCCTTTGGAGATTCGTTGCATCGCCCGCAGCGAAGGCGGCGTGCTACGTTTCCAAATACCTACCTTCCGCCCGGATATCACGCGCGAAATCGACATTATCGAGGAGATTGTGCGGCGCTTTGGTTACGACGCGGTGCCCGAACGACTCCCCGACACCTCCGGTGAGTATGTCTACGCACCGCCGCCGTCGAACCCGGTGGGCAGCATCCGCAACAGCTTG
>JAKLEG010000648.1 GCA_022703175.1 Myxococcota bacterium
GCAAACAGGGCTTGCTTGTAGCTTTCGGTGTTGGCCAACGTGAGGCCTAGGCTCGCAGTGTTGGCGGCGGTGAGCGCGGCAGTCGGACCGGCAGTTTGGCTCCAGGCAAAGCTTGTGGCCGCGGAGCCATCGAAGCTTTCGACGCTGGCGGTAAGGGTGGTGGCACCTCCGGGAGCGAGCGCGCTATCGGCGCCGCTCACCGTGATGACAACCGGAGCCGCGGGCGTCATTGCGACGGAGAGGGTCTTGGCTTGGCCTGCCACCAGGACGACGCGGGCGTCGACCGGCGTGAAGCCACTTTTCGCGAACGTCACAGTGTAGGCACCAATCGGCACGTCGTCGGCAAACGCGCCGGTTGTGGAGGTGACGAGCATAAGCCCTTCTACCGCCGGGTCGAAGCTGAGGCTGACATCGGCCAAAGGCGCTGCCGTGAGACTGTTGGTGACCACGCCTGACAGCGGTGCGCTGGGCGGGCCGTCGACGAGGGTGACCGAGGTGCCGTCGTCGCAGGTGATGACTTTGCTGCCATCGGCGTTGTTCACCACGCTGCAGTTTGCGCCATCGGCGCCCATTTGACCCTGTGGGCCTTCGGGACCTTGCGGGCCGGTGTCGCCATTTTCGCCGCGGCAACTGGCCAGGCCGAGCAGGGTGCCAAAGGCAAACAGGGTGGTAAGGTGCGCAAGCTTCATGGTGCCTCCCTCAAGTGGGACCGTCACGAGTGCTGGTTTGACAAAGCGCGGTCTGGAGGAGGCGGCTCATCAGGGAGCTGCGACGCCCAAACCCCGCAAGAAACGTCATTGCCCGGCATGCTTAGCAAGTGCCAAGCCAAGCCTATGGCATCGCCAAGGCCTTGCCGTGCAAGGAGTTTTGCTCTCGTGATCAGGAAGATCCCCCAGGATTTGTTACTGATTCGTAACGAATTGGAAAATTATCAATGATTGCGGATTAGTACAAGTGTTACTTGGGGGTAACAAAAGTACGATTCAGGAGGCGGTGAAGCTTAGTCCTCTTTGCCTGAATCCAGCTCGTATTTCTTGAGTTTCTCCCACAGGCTTTTGCGCGAGATGCCCAGCACCCGCGCCAGATCTGAGCGCGAACCTTTGAACTCGCGCAACGCATGGGTGAGGTAGGAGCGTTCAAACTCGTCCACGGCCGCGGACAGTGGCTGGGCTGCGAATCCGACGCGCATATTGGGGCGTGCGTGGGCACGTTCCCGGACCGCCTCTGATAGCAATTCGGGCCCGACGGCGGTGCCGGGCTCGGCCAGAGCACACGCCGATTCGACCACGTGCTCCAACTCGCGTACGTTGCCGGGATAGTCGTAGTTGAGCAGCACCTCCAGGGCCTGGCGGGAGAAGCCAAGGGTGCCCTTTTTCATGCGCAGGGTGACCTTGGCGAGGAAGTGCTCGATGAGCAGCGGGATGTCGTCTTTGCGCTCAGCTAACGACGGCAGGCGCATTTGCACAACCGACAGGCGGTAGAGCAGGTCTTGGCGGAAGCGCCCCGCGGCCACAAGTTCTTCTAGACTGCCTTTGCTCGTAGCTATCAGGCGCACGTCGATGGGAATAGGCGTACCCGAGCCAAGCCGCTCCACCACGCGCTCCTGGATGACTCGCAACAGCTTCACTTGCACTTCGAGTGGGATTTCGTCCACTTCGTCCAGGAGCAACGTGCCGCGGTGGGCTAGCTCGAAGCGGCCCTTGACCTCTTGGGCTGCACCTGTGAAGGCGCCTTTGGCATGACCGAAGAGCTCGGCCTCCATCAGAGTTTGCGGCAGCGAGGCGCAATGCACGCGTACAAAGGGCCCGTCGCGACGGTTGGAGGCCAAGTGTAGAGCGCGCGAGACTAATTCCTTGCCGGTACCACTTTGCCCGATGACCAGCACGGTGGAGTCGGTGGTGGCTACGGTGCGCACTTTGTCCATCACTTTGCGCCACGGTTCGCTCTTGCCGACGACAAAGCCTAGATCGGCGTCTTGGGCGGTACGTTGTCTGAGGTCGCGGATTTCGGAGCGGAGCTTGGAGGTGGTCCAGGCGTTTTCTACGACGCGGACCATCTTTTCGTTTGGGAACGGTTTGGTAACGTAGTCGTACGATCCGAGCCGCATCGCTGCCACTGCATGCTCGACATTGGCGTAGGCGGTCATCAGGATGACCTCCGTATCGCTCACCGTTTCTTTCACGGCGGTAAGCAGATCGAGCCCCGACAGGCCAGGCATACGCACGTCGGAAATGACCACCTGGAACCGGCGTGACTTCAAGACGTTCAACGCTTGGTCGCCGCTTGAGGCTGTAACTACAGTTGCACCCTCATCTTTTAGGGAATCGCGCAAGGACAACAGAATCGTCTGCTCGTCGTCCACGAGGAGCACGGCGCAATCTTTGAGGGTGCCATGGACGTCGGTGGTGCTCACGTTGTCGTTGCCCCCAGGTGTTGTGGCAGTTGGACCGTTACTGTCGTGCCCTGACCCACGACAGAGTCGATCTCAATGGTGCCTTGGTGGTCGTGCACAATGCCGTGAGTTACTGCAAGACCCAGGCCAGTGCCTTTGCCCACCTCTTTGGTGGTGAAAAACGGGTCAAACACCTTGGGGAGGTCTGCGGCAGCAATGCCCGCGCCTGTGTCACGCACGATGGCTACGATGTTAGGTGGCACTTCGGTGAGATTGATGGTCACGGTGCCGCCGTTGGGCATGGCGTCACTGGCATTCAAGATAAGGTTAATGAACACCTGCGTCAGCTGCGCCGAGTCGCCTTTCACCACGAGCTCGGTGTCGGGTTCCTCGCGCACCAGGGTGAGCTTCTGCTTCTTGGTTCGCAAAGTGGCGAGATCAATGGCGCGAGTTACGACGCTACGCAGATCCAGCGCCGTCTGTTGAGGGCTGCCAGCCCGTGAGAAATCTAACAAGCCGCGCACCACCGTTTCGATATGCAGGGCGCCGTTCAACATGACACCCACGTACTCCGCAGTTTGCGTGGCGTCGCCAGGGTTGGCTTGGATACGCCGGAGGCAATTCTGGATGCCGGTGATGGGATTGTTGATCTCGTGGGCGATGCCGGCCGCCATGATGCCCACCGACACCAGTTTCTCGGTGCGCATCATCTGCTGGTGGGTTTCGTTCAACCGCGCGGTCATCGCGTTCACGCTGATGGTGAGGTCGCCCAACTCGTCGTTTCGGTAGACGGGAATTTCCTCGCGCCGGCGACCAGGCTGAAAGCGCGTC
>JAKLEG010000649.1 GCA_022703175.1 Myxococcota bacterium
GGCCAAATCGTGGGCCAGGCTCGCCAAGCGCTCCCGTCGCTCGGAAGGATCCTGCTGGTGGCGGTTGAGGTACCGACGCACGCTCGGAACGTCAGCAAAAAACTCAGCAATCACGCGCTTTTGCGCTGTTGACTTGACGCTTGTGGACACGCCTCCTATATAGCGCCAATCCCGCGATGCGCACAGCGATTATCATTCCCGCCCGACTCGCGGCCACCAGGCTCCCAAACAAGCCGCTGGCACTCTTGGGCGACAAACCCGTTGTCGTCCGCACCCTCGCGCAGGCGCAAAAATGCCTGCATGTCGACGTCGTTGCGGTGGCCACAGACAGCGAGGCCATTGCCGCAGCAGTCCGCGCGCACGGAGGCATGGCGGTCATGACTGCCGCCCATCATACCTGCGGCACCGAACGCGTGGCCGAAGCCGCCCAAGCGTTGGATGTCGACCTGGTTGTAAACCTCCAAGGGGACGAACCTTTTATCGACCCGCGCGACCTGGATACGGTGATTGCGGGCCTGCGCAGTCGCGACGTGGAGATGGCAACGTTGTCGGCGCCAATCACCGAGCTTGCCGATTTCCTGAACCCAAACGTCGTAAAAGTTGTTACGCGCAGCGACGACACCGCGCTCTACTTCTCGCGGGCGCCCATTCCGTATGAACGCGCCCAGACGGGCAGCCTAGACAATGCGCGACGCCACGTAGGCGTCTATGGCTACCGGCGCAGCGCCCTAAAAACACTCGCCGCCGCACCACCGCATCCGCTAGAAAAGCGCGAGAGCTTAGAACAACTACGTGCCCTGGCGATGGGCATGCGCATTCTCGTCCTGCCTGCCGTCGCGGTTACGCGGGGCATCGATACACCAGAAGATTTAACCTGGGCACAAGCCCGCTTTGCCTTGGCAGGCGAAGCAGCGTTCCCATGAGGTAGCCATGGCATCCCGACAACCGAAGTTTTTGTTTGTAACCGGCGGGGTGGTCTCGTCGATTGGTAAAGGGCTCGCCGCTGCGTCCATCGGTGCACTGATGGAAAACCGCGGCCTGAAGGTGGGCCTGCTCAAGCTCGATCCGTACATCAACGTCGACCCAGGAACGATGAGCCCATTCCAACACGGCGAAGTCTACGTGACCGATGATGGCGCCGAGACCGACCTAGACCTGGGCCACTACGAGCGCTTCACGCAGGCCACGATGAGCCGCGGCAACAACTTCACCACCGGCCGCATCTACCAACGCGTCATCGAGAAAGAACGCCGCGGCGACTACCTGGGCGCTACCGTGCAGGTGATTCCGCACGTCACCGATGAGATCAAAACGGCGGTGATTGATGCGGCGGCCGACTGCGACCTCTTGATCGTCGAAATTGGTGGAACTGTAGGTGATATTGAGTCGCTGCCGTTCTTAGAGGCCATTCGGCAAATCCCATATGAGGTGGGCAAAGAGAATGTCCTCTACCTGCACATCACGCTGGTGCCGTTTATCCGCACCGCGGGCGAGGTGAAAACCAAGCCCACCCAACACTCGGTAAAGGAGCTGCGGGAAATCGGCATCACCCCTGACATCCTGTTGTGCCGATGCGAAAAGGCGCTAGAAGCCAGCGTCAAAAAGAAAATAGCCCTGTTCGGTAGCGTCGCCGTGGACAGCGTCTTCTCAGCCGTAGATGTGCCCTCGATTTACGAGCTACCACTAGAGCTGCACCGCGAAGGCCTCGACGACAAAATCGCCGAGGTGTTGAACATATGGTCGCGCGCCACATCTCTCGATCGATGGCAACGCATCGTCGACAAAGTACGCAAACCGATGGAAGAGGTGCAGATCGCCATTGTCGGCAAGTACGTGCACCTGGTGGATAGCTACAAGAGCTTGCACGAAGCGCTGATCCACGGCGGCATCGCCAACGATTGCCGCGTGCGGCTGGACTACATCGACAGCGAAGCCTTAGAAACCGACGCTACACTCCTCGAACGTGTGAAAAGCGCCGATGCGGTGCTTGTACCAGGTGGCTTCGGCCAGCGCGGCATCGAAGGCAAAATCACCGCGATCAGGTACGCCCGGGAAAACCAAGTGCCCTTCTTCGGCATTTGCCTTGGGTTGCAGGTCGCGGTGATCGAGTTTGCTCGCACGATGGCTGGCGTCACCCACGCCACGTCGCACGAGTTCAATCCCGATGGCAGCGATCGAGTCATCGCGTTGATGGCCGACCAAAAGGGCGTCGACGTCAAAGGCGGCACAATGCGGCTCGGGGCCTATCCTTGCAAGCTCAAAGACGGGTCGCTGGCGCGTAAGCTCTACGGCAAGGCCGAGATCAGCGAGCGACATCGTCATCGGTTCGAAGTCAACAACAGCTATCGCGCCAAGCTCAGCGAGGCGGGCCTGAGTTTCAGCGGCACGTCACCCGATGACCACTTGGTGGAGATGATCGAACTTACAAGCCACCCGTGGTTTGTCGGATGCCAGTTCCACCCTGAGTTCAAGAGCAAGCCGTACGAACCGCACCCGCTGTTTGTGGGCTTTATTGCTGCCGCGAAAGAACAACACAGCAAGAAGGGAAGCCGCACATGAAGCTGGCCCCAGCCGTGGCTGATTTGTTCGAGGCCCGCAAGCTTACACTCATTGCTGGCCCGTGCGTCATCGAGTCGTTTGAGATGTGCCGCGACCTGGCGCGCGAGTTGAGCAAACGCGCTGCGGCGCATGGCCTGAGCTACATTTTCAAGGCCTCCTACGACAAAGCGAACCGCACCTCGCTAAAGTCATTTCGTGGCCCAGGCCTAGAGCAAGGGCTGGCAATTTTGGAGCGCGTTAAAGGTGAAACCGGCGTACCCGTCCTGGTGGACTTCCACGAGCCGGAGCAAGCAGCACGGGCCGCTGCGGTGGCTGACGTACTGCAAATCCCCGCTTTTCTCTGCCGCCAAACCGACATGCTGGTGGCGGCCGCAAAAAGCGGTGTGCCGGTGAACGTCAAGAAAGGGCAGTTCTTGGCGCCTGAAGACATGCGACACGTGATCGGCAAACTGAAAGACAGCGGCGCTCGCCGCATCTCGGTGACTGAGCGCGGGGCCTCGTTTGGCTACCACAACCTGGTGGTAGACATGCGGTCGCTCGTGATCATGAAAGAAACCACCGGCGCCCCAGTGGTCTTTGATGCCACCCACTCAGTGCAACGCCCAAGCGCCAACGATGGCACCACCGGCGGCGATCGTAACTTCGCACCGGT
>JAKLEG010000065.1 GCA_022703175.1 Myxococcota bacterium
GTCCTCGTCATCCCGATCATGTTTGTCATGTCTGTCCGGTCGGCCGTGCGCCTCCGACTCGCGTTGGGGGCGTGGGCCACGCTTGGCGTGCTCGGCTTCGCCCAGCTGCAGTGTTTGTCCGAAGAGCCGCAGTTGCCCTCGCTGCAGGTCGTGACCACCGAGCACAATCAAGAGCCAACCTGCCACCAATCCTATTCCCAAGGTGGCCACAAACGGATGTGCTGAGGCGATGGCTTGATCTGGTTTCCCCGCTTTTTTGCCGCTGAACATGCTTGCGGCAATATTTTCATGGTGATTCAACGTGTGCAAAAACAGGCCTGCTAGATGCGCGCCCACAGCGCCGACCATGAGGTAGGCCGCCAACTCGTGGACTTCTTCGAAAATGTCGACGCTCTCCCCCCAGAGACCCGTTACGACGAGCACCAACGGCAACGTGAGCATGGCCGCAATCACATAGGCTGCGCCAGGGTTGTGGCCAATGAAACGCTCGGCACGTTGTGCGAGGGTCCCGCGTAGGTAGGCGATGAGCGCAGCGGGGCTGAAAACAAACGAGGCGAAGCGCGCATAGCGACTGCCAAGGAGCCCCCAGACGAGGCGCAAGACAACCAAGAACCCAGCGGTCAAGCCTAGCAACATGTGGTATTGGAACACCGGCGAGTCGTCGTCGATACCGACGGCGATGCTGAAGGCACCTAAGAAACATAGAGCCAACAGCCAATGGAATGCACGCGTTGGCCAGTCCCAAACCAAGATCTTTGTTGTCATGTGGCGAATCTCCACCGGGGGTTGGTTCTAACTGGAGAAAGCTACTCCAGATTGATTCCGACGAGCCAGGGCAATCGACGGGGGTCTCTCCCTGCGTTGGCACCCGAGCGCCGTCGTGGCCTACTCGACAATCGCAAAGCGCTCTTTGGCCGCGGCCCGAGAGTAGGCATCGAAGTGCCACCACTCGTTGGGGATGCTGTGAAAGCCAGCGCCGACCATCACGCGGCGCAACAGCTTGCGATGCTCCAGTTGCTCGGTGTTGAGGTGCCCCGTCGCCAACAAGCGAGCTTCGTGGCGCGGCTCGGCAGCGTCGCCAAAGAAGTCGTAGGGTGACCCCATGTCGAGTGGCTGGCCGTGCAGGTCGGCCAACGTCAAATCCACCGCTGCGCCAAAGTTGTGAATCGAGCCGGCTTTGGGCGAAGCCACGTAGCGTTGTTCTGGGGTACCTTTCACGAGCTCCCACATGATCTGTTGCACACGCCGCGGGCGGACACAGTCATACGCGAGGAGTGTTGTGCCGGGACGCGCTTGGGCCAAGGCCTGTGCGGCCGCTGCCAGTTGTTTGGCGACCCCAGGTTGTAGGTAACAGCGCGCGAAGTCACCATAGGCATCGGCGTGCATGAAGTTATCAGGCGTGGAGTAGCGTAACTCTACCATGAGCGTCGGGACCAGGCGTTGTGCATCCACGAGGCCAAGGTCGAGCAGCTGGCGTTCCAATGCCGCGCCATCGATAACGGGGCGCTCTTCGGCATGGGCCGGCTCCCAGCCGATGCCGCAAAGCCACACGGCGTACCAAGGTGCGACGAGGCGCAGGCAACGTACCAGCTGTGGTGCACTCCCCTGTCTCACGAGGGCACGGGCCCCGCAGGACGACGTTCGGTCAAGGCTTGGCTTCGACGGTGGTTGCGCCTGCGGCCGAACATCAGAATCATACCGCTGGTCAGGAGCAACGACGTCGGACTTGTTGAGAGCGCGCCACAGCCGCTGTCGGCGTGGGTCGCTGTCGGGGTCGGGTGAGTGGGGATGGGATCACCGGCCATGACAGCGTCGGCACCGCTGGGGTCGCCGCTCTCCAAGGAGGGGCCGCTGTCCGTCTGGGGTTGGCCGTCAGACGTGGGTGCGGGCGGGGTGAGCGTGGCAACGACTTCATCGATCACGGAAGCTACGAAGGTGCCGCCGTCACGCCCATACAACGAGGCGCAGGCTTCGTAGCCGCCGAGATCATATTCTTCGGGCGTCACCAGGTATCCCATGTGACCTTGGGTTAGGCCCCAGATGAACGCTTGATGGAAGCCGCGATCGAGAGCGGCAGCCTTGAGCTGTTCGCCCAGCATGGTAATTGCCTCGCCTGGGACCGACATGAACACGGCATCATCCAGGCGCATGGCGCTGAACAGCTCCGAGGTTTCCGCCAGCGGTCCGGGCATCGACACCACCCAGGTTTCGAGCATCTCCTGCATCGTTGGATCGCAAGTCGCAAGGTTCATCGAGATATCGGGCAACGAGCGATGTTGTCCCACCACTTCCAGCGTCACCTCAGCGTGGGTCGGCGTGCTCGCCCAAGCGCTCGCAGCCGCGCTCGCCAACGTTGTGCCAATGGCTTGGGCACCTGCCTGTTCTTTCCGAATCGGGTCGACATCGCCCTGGGCGGCGTTCGCAAAGAGGGCCACGGCCCCGGGCAGCGCCGTCTCTAGAGCACGCTCGAAGTAGCCCTGGTTATCGGCGCTCAAAAGGAGGTTACTGGACCCGTAGCAGGTGCCGTGGATCGCAAAATGTACGATGGCCGCAAGTGGTGTCTGATCGGGGGACACGAACTTGAGTAGCAACAGCTCATTGTCCACGGCAGCACCGGTGTGGCGTCGGTTGGTGGTCAGGCCCGGTACCTGGACCGTGTTCATCCCGAAGTGTGCAGGCTTTAGGTCGGCCAAGGCTGCGCGGGCCGAGGCGATGAGGTTGGCGGTAACTGCTTCGAGCACGTCTTCGTGCAAGCGATCGGCCGCCAAGAACTCCCAGAACGGTGCGTCGATCACCGCCCCGGGGCCGCTGTGGGTGTGCGTGGCGTTGAGCCAGAAGCGTTGGCGCGTGACTCCTACATCTGCCAAGCGACTGGCCACTGTGTCGGCCAGGCTCGCCGAGGTGCCGACGATGTCCATGCTGACCCACACAAGAGGCGCACCGTCGGCCACTTGCAGGGCCACGCTTTTGACGCGAACGGGGTCGGCCACCCCTTCGGAGGGCTTGAGAAAATAGGTGTAGCCCTCGCTGTGTGGCAGCAATTTGCGCCGGCCGCCCGAGCCGAATCCCGACAACGGGATCCCTTCCAAAGTGACCAAGGCCCGCGCGTCGCGGCCGATCTTGAGGGCGCCCATTTCGGGTGTGGCCCTGGCGGGGGTGGCACACAAGGTGATGGCGATGAGGAGCCCGCGACAGTACATTTGTCTCGCCTTCTAGGCTCGGCGGGGCTGTTTGGCAAGTGACAGCAGAGGCCCAGCCTTTTTGTGACCTCATTGCCCTGCTTTCTGCGAAATGTGTTGACGAATGAGATCGGTTTCGGTTTGGTAGCCAGCCAATGACCGCCCAATATTGGGCTCGATAGATTTTGCCGACCGGGTGGGGTGTCGACCCGAGAGAAAGGAACGTGAGCGTGCGTTTCGAACAGCCTCTGCTCGAAGGAACACTGCTCCGCCGTCACAAACGCTTCTTGGCCGATGTGCGCCTCGACAACGGTGAGGAGGTTACCGCACATTGCGCAAACCCTGGCAGCATGCAGGGCGTCAGCGAGCCTGGCAGCAAGGTGTTGGTCTCCGTTGATAAAGACCCGCATCGCAAGTTCAAACACGAGCTCGAAATCATTTATTCGGGCCGCATTCTGGTAGGCATTCACACCGGTCGTCCGAACGCCGTGGTGAGTGAGGCCGTCTCCAAAGGGGTCATCCCGGAGTTGGCGGGCTATGCCACGATGCGTCGCGACGTGGAGTTTGGTCGCGATCGTCACATCGACTTGCTGCTCGAAGGTAACGGCCTACGCACCTGTTTTGTGGCGGTAAAAAGCGTCACGATGTCCGAGGGGGATGCCGCCATGTTCCCCGACGCAGTCACGGAGCGTGCGACCAGGCAAATGAGTGAGCTGGTGGATATCGTCCGCGAAGGAAATCGCGCGATGGTCTTCTTCTTGGCTCAACGCGCCGACGTCGAGCGTTTCCGGGTGGCCGACCAGATGGATGTCGAGTTTGGTCAGGCGTTGCGCGATGCGATGGCCCGGGGTGTCGAAGTCGTCTGCTATCGTGCCAAAGTGCAGCGTCGCGGCATCGAACTCGACCGTCGTTTGGCCGTCGAAATCGCTCCGTAGCCTTCCTCGGGGTCTGCCACAGCCCGCGTCGACTTCTAAAAGTAACTTAGTTACAGGTACTTCTTGATCGTCTTCAGCACATCGATGCGGTGTACGAGGTCGGTCAGGTAGTTCAGATTGTCGGTTTCCAGAGTGATGGCCGGCGAGGCCCGGTACGCGGCAAACCAGTCCTCATACAGCTCATTCAAACTTTTCAAGTATGCTGTGGGAATTTTCTGTTCTTCCGGGCGGCCGCGCAATTTGATGCGTTTGCGAATCGTTTTCACCGAGGCCTTGAGGTAGATCATCAGGTCGGGTGGCCTGAGCGAGTTCAAGATGGTTTGATACAGATCTTGGTACACGCTCCAGTCGCGTTCATT
Organism: Myxococcota bacterium; assembly: GCA_022703175.1. Classification (GTDB taxonomy): domain Bacteria; phylum Myxococcota; class XYA12-FULL-58-9; order XYA12-FULL-58-9; family XYA12-FULL-58-9; genus JACRCV01. Next base: position 4,474 of record JAKLEG010000065.1, read on the forward strand.
GATATAATCTTGTCTTTTCAGGTGAGTTGCGAAGATCTCGGCATCTTCATAGATGGTGCGGTCTTGCACCACGGTGTGCGAGCTACGCTGCCGCTCGAGCTCCTGATGGATACGAAACTTGTGGGTCAGGAAGTACACCTGCGAGTGAAACGCCCAGCGCTTCATGTCACCGTAGAAATCAACCAGGTAGGGATTTTGAGCATTGGGCTCGAAGAACGGCTCCACGCCATAGTTACGGCAAATGAAGTCGACCAGCGTGCTCTTGCCGCAACCAATGTTGCCAGCCACGGCGATGTAGGTTGGACCGCGCATGCATCCCCCCTGAAGTCGGGTCTAAGTCGGCCGGACCGTAGCATGAAGTCTGAACCGGTTCGAGGGCTGGTGAGGCTTACGGAGCTGAAAAACCGGTCGAGGGGATCGCGACACGGGGTGCTATGTCACTGTCTAGGTGCTTGCCCATCGTGCCGGCCTACGGGATCGCGAGCGGGGCCGAAAAGCTGCTGGTACGTCCTTGCGGGTCGGTGAGGGTGGCGGTGAGGTTGCGCCCGCTGGGAAGGGGTGCCGTACTTTGCCAGGTTGCCGTGGCATCGCAGGCGAGGCGCTCTAGGAAGGTCTGGCCTTGGTTGCCGGGGTCAGCAAACAGCTCCACGTTGCCCGCTTGACTGCAGCTGCCAGTGGCTTGCCCCGCGGTGATGGCCAGAAGCGTTGGCGGTGTGACCACCGGGCTTTCGTAGACGATGCCGGCCAAGTTGTTGGTGATGCTGTTTTCGGTCAGTGTCAGCTGGGCAGCGGCGCCCCACACGTGGATGGCCGCCGTGGAAGAACCGGTGATGGTGTTACCCGGTCCGAGTACGACCTTGCCGTTGTAGATTTCGATCGCGCCGAACTGCGGCGAGCCCATCCATGCGTCAGAGTATGGGCCAAACCAGTTGTGATGCGCGGTGAGCGAGCTGGTGCTGTTGGCGAACATCGTGCTGAACGGAATCAGCGCCATCACGTTGTTATCTTCAACGATCACGTCTTGGGCCGCGGCTTGCACCATGAAACCCTGGTAGCTGCTCGCGATTTGCCCCGTCACCGGGTCGTAGCCAAAGTGATTACCGAAGATGTGGCTGTCGCGGCCGTTGATGCCGAGGTTGAATGAGCCTGATTCTAAGATGTTACCTGGGCCAAAGGTGACCGCGTTCGCGAGCGATAGTATGAGGCTGCTGGCGCGGAACATGGTGTGACCGTCACCGCCGAAACGACAACCAGCGATCGTCGCCTGGGTCGCCGCCATGCTATTCCAGGGGTTTATGATTGACACCCCAATTTGGCTAGAACCCGGACCCAGCCGCCATTCGCAGTAGATTCGCCCCACGTTGTCATCGCTGCCCCAATCCCATTCGAAGACCACCTCGTGACCCCTGCCATCAATGCAGACGTCGGTGAGCCAGTCGTTGGGGAACGGCGTCAGAATATCGTTGCAGCGGACCTGCAGCCGCGGCGCGGTGGTTTCGGAGAACCGCGGACCGAAGCGGATGACGTCCACGCCAGGGCGATTTCTGGCAATCCAAACAGCCTCGTAGAAGGACAACTCAGCACCGGCAGCAAGGGGGTCGGTGAGCGTGGTGCCGCCGTCGTTCTCGAACGCGGCGGTGGTCACAACGAGGTCGGCGTAAGGACTCACGGGGCAGGTGGGGAGGCTCAAGGTGTCCAAGTAGTCTTGGTAGCGCGCAAAAGGCTCAGCGACGCCGTCCCCCGGGAGGTGCCCGCTATCGGCGGGGCTCGATTCGGCGACCATGACGCTGTATCGACCGACGCAGCCGGTCAGCGACGCCATCGCTACGAGCAAGAAAGTACTGCGGGCCATGATCCGCAGATATAGCGCAGGAATCGCCTCAAGGTCATCCACGGCAAGCGAACGCGCAGAGCAAGACTAGCAGGCGGCCTCGCGGCAAACCGGGCGGCGAATTTCGTCGACTAAACAGCTTAGGGCGCTGCCGGGTTGCAGTGTGCGGATCGATTCGCGGAAGCCTTGCGCACGGAAGCGCGGCGTCGGGTTGCTCAGCATCATTCGAACTTGCTCTTGCACGCGAGCGACCGTGAGTTGGTCGGAGCGCAAGCAACAAGCGACACCGGCATCCACGGCCGCGCGGGTGCACAGATGCTGGTCGGGGTTACTTGGAATAGCCAACACGGGCGTGCCCGCGGCCAGCGCTTGGTACAACGTGCCACTGCCACCGTTGCTCACCACCAAATCTGCGCGCGCGGCAGCTTGGCTTCCGGGCACGAGCGGTGCGGCAATAATGTTTTCCGGCATGCTTTCCGGCATTTCGGCGCCGGCGGTGGCCAAGATAACCTGCAATGGCATCGTGCCGAGGGCGCCAATCAACGTGGGTAGCAAACGACTGTCGCCGGAGGAACCGAGACTCAAATACAAAGTCGGGCGATCGCTTTGGAGTCCGGCCCACGACGCGGGAGTTTCGAGCTCGGGTTCCCAAAGCAATGGGCCGATGTAGCGATGATTGCTAGGCAAATCGTGCGTCGGGGCCAGGGCCGGGAGGTCTGGGTAGAGGGTGTACGTGCCGTGGCTGTAGAATTCCTGCAGGCTTGCGTGGGGTATTAGACCATACTCGCGGCGCAGCGCGTTCACCGGCCCACACCCCGCGTTCAATGCGCGGTCGCGCACCAGGTCAAAAATCACCTGCCCCACTGCTGGGCCAAACCACCGCGACACCGGGTGGTCGGGAACCGTCATGGGGGTCGTGCTGTGCGGACTCCAATAGCCGTTGACCAGAGCGGCGTAGGGAACCTGCGCGAGTTCAGTGGAGATGCCCAACGACAAACGGAAGTCACCCACCACCAAGTCAGGAGCGAACGCGCAGATGGCGGCCAGATCTTCGCGGACCGCGCGGCGCAAATAGTCCCGGGAGAACAGCGGCGTCGCAGTGCGCACACAGTGGTTCAGCCAGGCTCCGTCCAGCGTTGCGATCGGCAACACGGTGTAGCCGGCGGCGTCGACAAAGCGGCGATAGTGGGGGCCGCAAGCAAAAACGATTTGATAGCGCGCTGCGTCAAGGCTCTTGGCGAGGCTCAACAACCGGCCTACATGCGCGAGCGTCATATCTTCAGCAAAGAACAATAAACGTTCGCGGGCGTCGTGCATGGGGGCGGTGCGGGAGCGGCGGAGGTGGGCCAGTCGGCGACTCGGACCGAGTGCTTCGACTTGTGACATCATCGCGACGCCGCTCCTTCCTTGGGTTACCTTCATCCGGTAGTTGTCCGCGATTAGGTGCTATTCAAAAGACGTAGTGTCATGACTCTGGTAGAGTGGCTCACGCCGCAAACAAGTTTGGGGAGTCGCTTGATTTTGTTGATGATCTTGGCCGTTGTTGGCCAGCCAGGAGAGGTGGCACCGGCGCTTGGCGTCGGCTCGCCGGAGGTGTCGGTGGTTGTAGGTGCCGCCACGACCTCGGCGGCCGCGACATCTACCGGCAGGCGGTTGCCGACTGAGCTATTGGTCACGGCATTGGCGCTGCGTTGTCCGACGGCCCGGGTGCAGGCTGCAACCGACCCAGCTGTGGCCCCGACGGCCTTTCTTGTGCAGCTGGGCAGCGAACCTGGGGGGGAGCTGCGGGTGGTGGTTTACGAGCCCAACGGTCAATTGCTGGCGGACACTCGTATGGCAAGCCGCGGGCGGACCACCAAGGAGCTCGTCAACACTATTGCGCTGTTTGTTGCGGCCGTGCTGTCACCCTTCTTGCCTGAGCTGCCCCTTACTTTTCGCCCCGAACCGGCCAGGACAGCGGTGGCGCCCATCACAGCGGCGCCCGCAGCTCCAGCGCTCACGGCAGCACGGTCGATCCGCATGACCGCCGGGGCATGGGCCACGACCTGGTTGCCCAAAACGATCCACACGGCAGGGGTGTCCGTGGCGGCCACCTGGACGGGGGGCTATGGCTGCGTGCGTGCTGATGCCAATCTGCTCGCGCCCCTATCTGCTAGCCAAGGGCGGCTGACGCTAGATGTTTATCCTTGGTCAGCCCAGCTGTTGGCAGGGGTGCACCTTACTTACGAGCGCATTTTTGCGGAGACTCTTGTGGGTGGAGGTGTGCGCGGCCTTGAGGCCAGGGCCCGCGGTGATCGCGTCGAGTTTCGTCAGCGTCACAGCCTGGACGCCGCCCTCGCCGCTCATCAGATCGCTGGCGTAAAGTTAGGAAATTGGTCGATCGAAGCGGTGGCCGCGGTGAATCGCTTTGCCGCCCATCCCTCTTATATGGTGGGCGATCAGACGCTGCTGAACACCGGCCACACCCAACTCGGGCTGGGACTACTTTTGGGGTACGCGCCGGATGGTTGGGGTTTTTGAGCGTCGCACATGTCCGGACAATCACCAGCAGATGTAACCATCATGGCGAATGGCGACGACGGGAGTCAGGTGACATGGGAGCAAACGGTCGTCGCACGCTGCCGCGAGGGAGATGCCTCGGCCTACACCGCACTCTATCGGCGCTATGCGGGCGAGATTCATCGCCATTTGCGCGTGCTCCTGGGCTTTTCGAGCGACGCCGAGGATGCAACGCAAGCCGTCTTCGTCACCGCCTTTCAGGGCCTGCATCGCTACGATTCTCAACGCAAGCTTTCCAGTTGGCTGCATGGCATCGCTGTGCGTGTGGCGCTCAATGCGCGGCGCAGTCAGCGGCGGCGCGGCCAGGCGATGACGCGCTTGGAGCAGTCGGGGCTCAGCCCGCGACGCCATACCGACCCCGAAATCAAGGCCAGCAGTCGGGCTCGGTTGGCAGCCCTCGAAGTGCATCTTGCCGGCGTCAACGACAAGAAGCGGGTTGCCTTCCTCCTTTATTACGTCGAACAGCAAGATCTCGCCGAGGTGGCACGTCGCGTCGGAGCGACGCAAGCGACCACTTGGGCGCGCATCAAGAGTGCCCGCGATGCGGTGATCCTGGCGATGCAAGAAGAGCATGAGCAGGAGAGCAAAAAATGAGCACCATCGATGCCAGCTGTTTTGCAACCCGCCGCGCGTTGTTTGAAGCAGGTCCTGAAGGCGCCGATTTGGCTCCCGAGCGGGCACGCCACCTCCAAGCGTGTCCCGCATGCCGCAGTTTCGCCGCAACCTTGTCTCATACACTCGCCGAGGCTCGCAGAGTCGCGTCTGAGCCGAGCCCCGAGGCGGTGCTGGCGGACATCGAGCGGCGACTTCAGCCAACCATCGCCGACGTCGCGGCGCACCCTGGGCGAAGGTTTGCTGCATGGGCATGGCCGCGGTTAGCGCTGTCTGCCGCCGCTGCGGTGCTTGTTGTGGCGCTCATCTCGCGTTTTTGGTCGTCGGCACCTGCGCCGCAACACCTACGAGTGATGGCTACCAAGGCAACAACTTTCCAGGCGCCAGGGGCATTGGCGGCAACTGTCAGCGCCCATCAAACGCTTACCGAAGGCACGACACTGACGACCGCTGCCGAGGGTGCGAGCACCCTGGCGATCGGACCCGCCACGGTGCGGCTACTAGAGCGCGGCGAACTCGCAGTGCGCCAGTTGACCCCGCAGGCGGCTCGTTGGCAACTGCGCCGCGGCGACCTGATTGTGCGCTTGTTGCACGATGGCTCGACGCTCAAGAGTCTCCAGGTCGAACTGCCGCGTGCGCGCGTGTGGGTGACGGGCACCGTGTTGGCGTTGCATAGCGATGCAGTCGAAGACCGAGTGGCGGTCATTGAAGGTAAGGTCCGGGTGGAGCCGCAAGGGGCGCCACCTGTGGAGGTGGTTGCGGGCGACAGCTTAGTTCTTGGCGTCGCTCAGACCCACCAAGCCTTAAGCGCGGCGGTTCAGACCCGGGTACTTGAGCGACTTGTAGGCGGGGCAAGCGATCCATGGATGGCGCCCGGAGTCACGTCAATGCCACAGATACCTGAGCCAGTCGCCCTGGATGCGCGCCCGCAGGTACGCAAGGGACCTACACGAGCGCAACGACACCTGAGTGGTGTCTCTGACGACCTCGCGGCGGCACTCGCGTCGGGAGAGTGCGCCCAGGCCGAGAATTTGTGGCGTACCATGCAGGCGCGCGAGCGCGATCGCGCCGAAGCTTTGGCCGAAGTGGCTGACTGCTATCGGGCGCACGATGACACCGGCTCGGCCATGCGCCTGTATGAACGCTTGGCGACTGATTTTGCCGCGACAGCGGCGGGAGAGAATGCCAGCTTCGAGGTAGCGCAGTTGCATCTGAGCCTCGGGCAGAAGCGTGCGGCGGCGGCCGCATTTGCCGCGTTTGTTGCACGCTACCCGGCGTCGGTGCTGGCTGAGGAGGCGTTGGTGCGCAACTGCGGCTTGAGCGTGGAGGCGCGCGACTACGTGGCAGCAGAGGCCTGTCTGGCTCGCTTTTCCGCATTTCCGGGGAGCCGTGCACATCGGCGAGAAGTGTGGTTGCTACAGGCGACTGTGCTGCGCGAGGCGCATCGGGATTGTGTTGCTGCTCTTAAGCTGTATGACGCCTACCTCGCGGACCCTGGGGACCTCGTAGAGGCGGCGCGCCAAGGTAGAGCTGCGTGTGAACGGGAGTTGCGGCAACGCTGATGATGGCGGCAGTTATCTGGGCACGACGAGCGAGCGAACGCTAAAAGCCCGAGAATTTCCACATCGGACACACAGCGCCTCGCGCGTGGGTCGTGTGTGTGGTGGAGGCGCCGAACCCGCTGTGCACAAGCTCGAAGAGCGTCAATATTGGCGTTACCACGATCAGCATCACCACGGCAAAGCTGCCAGCCAGGGCCGCAGCGGCGGGTCGAGCGTGCAACCACTCAAAGAAGCTCCCGTCGGCGGGGGCGTCACGTTGGGCCAACAGAGCGCGTTCGGAAGCATAAGCCGTGGCCTGCATGGTGCTCTCCCTGGCTGAGGTTTCAATCGAGTTCTTGACCCCCTGGCCGTGATCACCAAAAAAAATCGTATGCGCTCGGAGTTCTACCCTTTTCGCAAGTTTTTCAGGCTGTTACGCGAATGCTTGCCGTCGTTCGCCGGTCTCGCTAGGGTCGGGCGGTGCACTGCTCACTATGGCCCCTGATTGGCACCCTCTTGCTCGGCTCCCCAAACGGCCGAACCGCTGGCTTGTGCCTCGATGCGTCATCCTTTGCAGCTCTACCGGGCCCAGTCGATGTGCGCGACTTAGTCGTGGCGGTGCGGGCGCGTCTGCCGCGCGGTTCGGCGGTGGCTGTATCCTTATGTGATCCGCGCTTGCCAGAGCCGAGCGTGTGGCAGGTGAAAGCGACGGGTGTCGTCGCCGATACGTTACGTTTGGGCGTTCGCGGCGATGGCTTAGCCATATCGGTGGGCGTACCCATCACTGGCCTGTCTGCACGCGAGAGCATTCGCGTGACGGCGCTCAGTATCGTCGAGGCCATTCGTCCGGCGATGGCCGTACGTGTGGGCGTGCAACCTGTGGGGATAGCTGACGCCGAGTTGCAGGAGTTGGTGGCTGCTCAACTGGTCGAGCCGCCGCCCCCCCGACAGCCAACGGAACAGATCGTTGTGACACAGGTATCGCCGCCTGCGCCTTCCCCGTGGCTCGACGTCATCGCGCACGTGGCTGTGCCTGTCGTCACTCGTGCCCAGCGCCTTGCACCCGAGGCCCTGCTGGGCGTCCAGGCGCGTTTCCATCATTGGATCACGGCGGCAGAGCTTTTGGGCGGTGGTTGGTACCGTGAGCAGCGAGCCGGGGTGACGTTGCAGAGCTGGCAGGTGGGTGCTGCGCTTACCTTAGGTTACGGCGATCGCGAGGCATCGCTTGTGTGCGGCCCGCTTGTGCGTCTGCGCTCCTTCGCCGCCACTTCGTCTCAACCCGACCTCGCGCGCACGGCCTGGTGGAGTCAGGATGTCGGTGGACGTCTCACCGCAGCGTTTTCGCCGTTTTCAGGCTCGTTGTTGCCCATGGGTTTCACGACAGAGCTACGCGGGTGGCTTAGGCCGCGCAGCATCTGGTACCGCGATCAACGTCTGCTCCGCGAACCCACCCTGGAGGTGGTTGTGGGTTTGGGTGGGGCGTGGAGTCTATGGTAGCGGACGTTGTTTTTTGGTGCTTTTGAAGTCGTGGTCAAGTCACCCTTGAAGGAGTGCATGGCGATCGGGTCCCCAACCACTGAGGAGGGCGCTCTGCATGAGGCCGATGCGGAACTGGCAACGCGAGCAAGTCAAGGCGACATGCGGGCGTTCCGGCGCATCTATGAGCGTTTTGCACCGGTTGTGTCGCGGCGGTTGCGCCGTGTTCTGTGGATTCAGAGCGATGTGGAGGATGTGCTGCAAATGACCTTCCTCGAGGTACATCGCTCGCTCGCGCGTTTCCAGGTGGATCGCTCGTTGGCAGCATGGATTCACGGCATTGCGTTTCGGGTTGTGGGCACTCATCTGCGCACTCAGCGACGCCGCGCATGGCTCAGCACGGCCGCGCTTGTGGACACCGAGAAGCTCGTGAACAACCTCTTTGTCACTCCCGACGATGACGCGGCCACTCGCGAGGTTTTGGCCGATGCGACCCGCGGCATTGGTGAGCTTTCTGACAAGAAGCGGATTGCGCTGTTATTGCACGAGCTTGAAGGACTGAGCATGGCCGAAATTGGCGAGATGCTCAGCGAGACGCCCCAAACCATCAACGCCAGGGTGCAAAGTGCGCGCGACGAAGTGCGCCTAAGCATCGAACGCGCACAAACGCGGCGCCAGAAATCTGCGCAACGACGGGAGGTTCCATGACGACCAGTCAAGGCCCCCGACCCTCCTATGAAACGGCCGTGGACCGGATTTCGGCCCAAACAGCCGCCCCACTTTCGGACGCGGCTTTGGCCCGGGTGTTGCACCAGGTCGAAAAAAAAGTGGCCCGTCCTGCGCCGGCATCTGAGCGCGGACTTGGGTGGCGATGGCTTGCGGCGGGTGCTTTTGCAAGTGCTGCGGCTGCAATGGTGGTTTGGTTTGTGGTGGGGTCACAAGGGGCCGTGCAGTTGGAACCCGCGGTCGCGTTCTCGGTGGTGCGGCAGAGTGGCGAGGTCCAATGGAGCCGAGGGGTTGCGCCATGGCAGGCAGCGATCGGACAGGCCAACTCGGAGGATCCGCAGGTCACGTTGGCGGCCGACGCGCAGCTCTGGTTAGAGGGGGATGGGGCTCGCTGGATCGCGGTCGGTCCAGCGCGTCTGAAGCTTCAGGCCAAACAGCCACCGACCTTGAACGATGGTGTGTTGGCACTGGCCGTGGCGAGGCGCCGTCCCAACGCGCCGTTTGTGGTGCACGTCGGGGATGCACAGGTCACGGTGCACGGCACGCGTTTCTCGGTGGAGGCGGCTCACGGCGTGTTGGTGTCCGTGCAGGTGGCCGAGGGTACCGTGACGGTGACGACGCCGCAGGAGCCTTTAGGGCAACGACTCGGGCCGGGCGACACGTGGGGTAAGAGCCAGGCATCGGCAGTGCATCAGCGAGCGCTGGAAGGCACGCTGGGCGCTTCCGTCAACGGCGTGGCTCGTTTTGCAGAGCTGTATCTGACCAGCACACCGACCGGAGCGCACGTGATGTTGGCTGGGGAATCAGTGGGCGTGACGCCGCTGTGGTTGCGGGGTCTTACTGGCCGAGCCTCGGTGGTCCTCGATGCACCCGGTTATGCTTCGTGGCACGAGGAGGTTCCGGAGCTTAAGCAAGGTAGGCAGACGTTGCACGCTACCATGTCTGCGCTCGCGCCGGCGGCCGTCGTAGAACCTGAGCCACCGGCTCGCTCGGTGTCGCGTCGCCTACCTGTGTTTGTGGCAGCTGAGCGTTGGTTCGCTAAACGGGATTGTCCGGCGGTTCGGAAGGCACTGAAGAACGAGCTGGCTGCGACCGCTGCGACTGATGATCGGGCACGCGCGTGGCTGTTGTTGGGTGAGTGTTACGTTCGCACCGCCAAGCGCAGGGAGGCTCTGGCTGCGTACGACCAAGTGGTCGCCGTAGCACCTACGGATAGCACCGGCGCCACGGCGACATTTGAGGGCGCCAAGCTTTGCAGTGAGCTTGGCCGAGACCGGGAGGCCTTGGACCGCTTCGAACGCTTCTTGGCAAATTATCCGGCAAGTGCTCTGCGTGATGCCGCAGCCTTCCGTCGCTGCGAGCTTTTGGTGAAGCTCAAGAATCATCGCGAAGCGCGGGAGTGTCTGGTGGCACATCGACGCGATTTTCCGACGAGCACTCGCGTTCGTGACGCTGCGTTGATGGCCGCCAGCCTTGCCTGCCTCGATCAGGATGCTGCAGGCTTGCGGGCCGAGCTTGAGCGCTATCTGTCGTTAGGTGTTGGAGGGTCCGACGATAGTGACACCTTCTACCCGCTGGCTCGTTGCTTGTCGCGTACGCCCCACGCTGCGAACCGCACGATCGTAGAGCGGTATCTGCAACGCTTGCCACATTCGCGCCATCAGGCAGAGTTACAGACGCTCTTGGGCGAACTGCAATGACCGTCGTTGCGATTTGACTGGTGCTCCACCACGCCATGAGCAGTGCCGGCGACGTTAAGGTACTTTAAGCGTCGAATTCCGGTGAACAACACGTGCAACCTGACGGCATCGTGCTTACCTTGGATTCAAGGTAGGGCTTTTAGTGCGACGTCAAATCATCAAAATCGACGAAGCCAAATGTAACGGATGTGGATTGTGCGTGCCGCAATGCGCCGAGGGCGCCATTGCCATCGTCAATGGCAAAGCGAAGTTGGTGCGTGACTCCTATTGCGACGGGTTGGGGGCCTGTCTGGGTCACTGTCCCGAGGCGGCGATCACCATCGAGGAGCGCGAAGCCGACGGGTTTGACGAGGCTCGTGTGGCCCAGCTGCGCTCCTCCAAGCATTGGCCACCACTAGGCCGTGCGCCATTGCTCCGTTTGGTCGAGAAGCCTGCGCCAGAGGACTGTGACAGCGGCGGTTGCCCGGGTTCTCGGGCCATGGCCTTGGGTTCTCCGCCTACACAGGAGGACGCCCGTGCCGAGCGCGAGCTGCCATCACAATTGCGGCAATGGCCTATCCAGATGCATCTGGTCTCGCCGCTGGCACCACAGTTTCGCGAGCAACACGTGGTGCTTGCGGCCGATTGTGCGGCATACGCCTATGCTGATTTTCATCGGCGTTTTATCAGCGGGCACGCGCTCGCGATCGCCTGTCCGAAGCTGGACGAGGGTCAGGACCTCTACGTAGAAAAGTTGGCCGCGCTCATCGACCAGGCGGCCATCATCTCTTTGACCGTGGTGATCATGGAGGTTCCTTGTTGCATGGGGCTCTTGCGTTTGGCGCAGGAGGCCGTGGTCTTGGCTAAACGTAAACTGCCGATCCACACCGTTACGATTGGTGTTCGTGGCGATATCGTTAAGGAAAGCGTTTGGGCACCGGCGGGTTAGTGGGTCTGTCGGGTCAGTAAATCAACACGCGGTTGTTTTGTGTATCGGCGACAATGGTTCGGCAAGGGCCTACGAAGACGAAGTGGGCTCCCCACAACGTGTTTGCCTTGGCCGAGGTGCAGCTACATTGGTTGTGCTCGCTGCCCGCAAAATCGACCTGCCCTAAGACCACGTCGGCGCTGTCGCTGGGGTCTGTCGGCACACCATTGAAGACCATGATGCGATCGTTGCTGCGATCGGCGACGAACAATTGGGAGCCGGTGAGCCATGTGCCTACTGGAGAACTCAGGTGGAGGGCATCGACGCCCCAGCCACCCCACGCAAGATCGGCGGCCGCACCGGTGACTGTTGGCATGCTGTTGAAGATCGCGAGACGATCGTTGCCATACTCAACCACAACCAGTTGTTGGCCATTGAACGCGAGGCCAAGGGGTGCGCTGAGTTCGGCCCATCCCGAGCCTGCGCCGTTGGTGGTTGAAGAGGCCTGTCCAAGGATGAGGTGAGCTGCCGCGCCGCTGGGGCCGATTGCGCTGGCCAGTACCCCCAAGACGCGATTGTTGCCTGGATCGGTCACCAGGTATTGCGCTCCTACCCGTTTGACGTCGGAGGTTGTGGCAAGTGTTCGATCGCTTAGGCCCCCCGTGTTGGTACCGCTGGTGTCGAGGTCAGGTTGCCCGAACACTGCAGTGGCTCGCGGTGCGGTAAGCAGCGACGCCAATGGCCAGAAGCTGACGCGGGAATTACTCCATTCGCTCACGGCCAGATAGTCGTCATCCACCGAAATACCTTGGGGGCCATTGAATCCGGTCGCGCTGGTTTTCGGGGTGGCCGTGAAGAAGTCGGGTTGCCCCACGACGTGGTCGGCAGCGGCACCATTGACGGTGGGCAGTTCATCAAAGATCAAGACGCGATGATTACCGTTGTCGGCGATGTAGAGGCGACCCGCATGCACATAGACGCCCATCGGGTTGCTCAGCGTGCTAGCGCTAGGGCTCGCACCTTGGTTGGCGGCGTTGCTCAAAAAGTCGTTTTGTCCGATCACCAAGGTCGCATCTCTGTTGGTCGCAAGCGGGTTGGGGATGCATAGGCTGGCGTCCCCGTCGCTCACTCTGTCGCCAGCGTCTGTGTCACCAGTGGCAGTATCACCGGCAGCAATGTCGCTGGCGATTGGATCTCCATTGGCATTTGCGCTGTCGCTGGGGATGTTGGGGTCGCTTTCCGGTGGACTTTGTTCGCCACCCAGCCGTGTATCCGCGCTGGCCGCATCGCTTGGCGCCGGTATGCGCGGCGGCTCATAACCCACGCGACTGTGGCAGGCATTGAGCAGGGCCAACAGCAAGAGGGAGGCGATCGGGTGGACGCTTGAGGGTAGGGCTTGCACTGGCAAAGTATAGCCTTGGTCAATGTGGCTGGGGAGTTTATCGCGGCCTCCCCAATTGCGCTCACGCGCGCGCCGATCGTAGGATGCCCTCTTAACCTTTGTTTTCAGGGAGACTTAGGCGACATGGCGAAGCATACCGTTGTAACGATGCCGGGCGATGGGATTGGTCAAGTGGTTTTGCCCGAGGCCGTGCGCGTGCTGAAGGCAGTGAACTTTGATGCTGAGTACGTGCATGGCGATATCGGCTGGGACTTTTGGGTCCGCGAAGGCAACGCGCTTCCGGAGCGCACCCTCGACCTCTTAAAGAAGCACAAACTGGGATTGTTTGGCGCCATTACCTCGAAGCCAAACAAGGATGCCGAAGCGGAGCTGGCACCTGAGCTCCGTGGCAAAGGCTACAAGTACTTCAGCCCGATCGTTGGGATGCGGCAGAAGTTCAACTTGGATGTCTGCGTGCGCCCTTGCAAGTCATATGCGGGCAACCCTCTCAACTTT
>JAKLEG010000650.1 GCA_022703175.1 Myxococcota bacterium
CCTCTGATGAGCGACCCGACCCCAACAGACCCGAATGGCCCTGGCGACCCGCACCCCGCAGCCGATCCACTGCATCCAGTGCCACGAAGCGACGAGGACGTTGTGGCTCTCGACACCTCAGGCTGCGCTTGTTCCGGCGACGACGATACCGAAAACCTGCCCGAAGAAGGAGACCCCCTTTCTGGTGGCGACCCAAAGCCCACCACGAATTCGAGCAGCAGCAGCAACGACGATGACGGCTGCAGCTGCGGTGGCGAAGATGACCCAGGCGGCGGGGACAGTGATAGCTCCACGGGCGGTGGCTCAGGCGGCGACAGCGACAACCACGGGAGCTCAGGCGGCTGCAGCTGCGAAGGAGACTCCCCCGATCCGAGCGATGGCGGGATGCACGCCACTCGACGCCGAACGGTGCGACATAGCCCCAGCCATTCTGTCTGCCGCCCCAACCGGGTCCGCGCCGCATTTGAATTTGCCCCCCTCTGGCTCCTCGTCGTGCGCGATCGCCGTCGCCGGAAGGTCCTCTAGCGGCGGAGACTCACCACCATGAAAGCAGCACCACAACCGAGCCACCCTCCAGGGCTCTTACCCGACAACGTCCCAGCCGCAGCCCTGTACATGCTGGTGGCCTCTGCTTTTTTTGTCGGCCTCGCCGCGATGGTGAAGCTGGCCAGTGACGAAGCCACGGCCATGCAAGCCGTGCTGTATCGTTCGGTCTTCTCCGCGGTTCCGGTTTGGCTGGCGATGCGCCAACAACGGGTGCCCATCGGCAGCCCACGCAAGGGCCTGTTGTTCGTACGTGGCGCCATCGGCGGCATGGCGCTGTTTTGCTACATGTTCGCGGTCACGCGCGCGCAGATCGCGGACGTGATGGCCTTGCAACAACTGTCGCCCATCTTCGTCACGCTCCTGTCCGTATGGTTTTTGAAAGAGCGGCCGCTCTTACACCACTACCTCTTTGCGATGGTCTGCTTGGTCGGTGCGTTTTTGATTCTTCGCCCCGGGCGTGGCATGGCGTCGGTGGATGCCTCGGTGGCGATGCTATCCGCCTTGCTCTCGGCGATGGCCTACATCTCGGTGCGTTCACTCACCAAAACCGAGCCCACGTTGCGTATCGTCTTTTGGTTCTCCGGCGTGGCCGCCTTGTTGTCGTTACCGTTTGTGCTCGCCAGTTGGAAGATGTTGTCGTTGCGCGCGAATCTGTTGCTGATAGGCTCGGGGGTGCTCGCCGCCGTGGCCCAAACCTTGATGACCGCCTCCTACCGACGTGCCCCGGCCCACGTTGCCGCAGCGTTTTCGTACGCCAACGTCCCGCTTGCATACCTGGTGGGCATCGTCTTGTGGCATGAACGCCCCGACCTCTGGGCAAACCTTGGCATCTTGCTTATCGTGGTCTCGGGAATCGCCTTCGTGACCACGATGCGCCCGAAGAGCGTGCCGACGCCATTGGATGACGGGGAGATGACGACGCCGAATGCAAAGCTATGACGTGATCATCGTGGGCGGCGGTCCCGCCGGTGAGCGCGCCGCCATCCAAGCGGCCAAGCTCGGCAAAACCGCAGCGCTGGTCGAGCAAGAACACGTGGTGGGCGGCACTGGCGTCAACTGGGGCGCCATCCCCAGCAAGACCTTGCGCGAAAGCGCGTTGTTTGTGCAGAGCCTCACGGCGCGCAAACAGGATGGCATTCGCTGTTCCATTGCTGGCGATATCAGCATTGCCGATTTCATGTATCGGGAGCGGCTGGTCGTGCAACGCGAGTTAGAGCTCATCAACCGCTCGCTGGATCGCTGGGCTGTCGAGATTGTGCAAGGCCACGGCGCCTTCATCGATCCTCATACGATTGGCATCACCGGCGTGGGCGGACAGATGCGGGTGCAGCTTGCCGCCGAAAGAATCGTCCTCGCTGTCGGCTCACGCCCTGACCATCCTGAGGGGCTCATCTTTGATGACGAGGTCGTCTTCGATTCGGCCACTGTCTTGCGCATGCCGCGCTTGCCCCGCTCGGTGATTGTCCTTGGCGCAGGCGTCGTCGGCGTCGAATATGCTAGTATTTTCGCGGCGATGGGCCTGGCTGTCACGTTGGTCGATACGCGCCCGCAGCTGCTACCCTACCTCGATGAAGAGCTTGTTCAGCGCCTTCTGCGCGAGCTGAAAAAATTAGGCGTGGTCATCTTGCACGACGACCACTACGCCCAAGTGGAAAAACTTCAGGGCCACCCCCCCTCGGTACGAGTGCACACCCGTCAGGGGCTCTGCTTGGAGGCCGACGCCCTACTCTACTGCGTGGGTCGCACCGGCAACACCGCCGACCTGGGCCTCGCCAACGTCGGCCTCACCGCCAACGCGCGCGGCTTGTTAATGGTGAACGCGGATTTCCAGACTGCGGTGCCGCATATCTATGCGGTGGGCGACGTGATCGGCTACCCCGCGCTCGCCAGCACCTCGATGGAACAGGGCCGGCGTGCTGTCCGACATGCCTTTGGCGTGCCCCAGCACGAACGGGAGGCACAACCTCTGCCGTTCGCGATCTACGCGATTCCCGAGGTGAGCTACATCGGTGACACCGAACAAACGTTGCGCGAGCAAGGCCACGACATTGTGGTCGGCCGCGGCAATTATGGCATGAACCCACGCGGCCAAATCATCGGCGACGTGGGCGGCATCCTGAAGCTCATCTTCGATGCCCAAAACCTTAAGCTCTTGGGTGTGCACGTCATCGGCGCGCAGGCGGCTGAACTGGTGCACATCGGCCAGGCGTTTCTTTACAATGGCGCCACCGCCCCCCAAATCAGCGAGACGTTGTACAACTACCCGACCCTCTCCGACCTCTATCGCCATGCTGCCTTGGAGGCACTCCAAGCGCATCGTCACCGTATGGCAGGCACGCCGCCCGCCTAGCGCCGACCGGAGCTCCCATGAAAACGCCGTTTCTCGAAGCGATCAATGAACGCGTGGTGGTGGCCGACGGCGGCATGGGCACAATGCTCTATGCCAAGGGCGTCTACGTTAACCAGTGCTACGACGCGATGAATCTGAGCGCGCCCCATCTGGTGCGCGAGATCCACGAAGAGTACCTCAAGGCTGGTGCCGAGCTGATCGAGACCAATACATTTGGTGCTAATCCGCTCAAGCTGTCACCGCACGGTCTGGCAGAACAATGCGAGGCCCTTTGCCGTCGTG
>JAKLEG010000651.1 GCA_022703175.1 Myxococcota bacterium
GTTTTGGTAGGTGCCCTGCAATTCATAGAAGGCTGGGTGGTCGCCAGCACAGGTGCGTTGGTGCAGAGCGCCAGAAAGGCCGTCTTCACACGGTGAGTTGTTGCCGTTGCACACCACGGCGTTGGTGTCGAACACAGGTTCGGGGCCGGCGCGTACGGCGCTGCGGAGCTTCGCGGCAATGCGCGTGGCATCGGCGGTGGTAAATACAGTCGCCGCGGCAATGCCCTGTGCATCGATGTTTTTGTCGGTGATCCAGGTAAACAACGGCGCCATCGCCGGGATGCTCAGGCTTCGGTCCATGAAGCTCTGGAACGCCTGGTCACGAAGCGGAGCTTCGCCGCGCACGTCACGCGCCGCGGTGGTAATCACGGCGGCATAACGGGTGTTGGGCAACAGAGGCTTGCCATCCTTGGGCGCCAAGGCCAGCCAGTTTTGACAGATGTATTGGCCCGCATCGCGCGAGTACACCATTTGCACCGGCACTCGTTCACCGTAGTGGCTGCCGGCGTTGGGGTCGATGTTTACAAGGTAGACGCTGGCGGGGCCGTTGGCCGCGCAGTACTGCGGCGCTTCGGGGTCGCTGACGTTGGGGTAGATGCTCTCGGGGTCTAAGCAGAGCGAGGTGACATCCACGATGTCGGAGAACTGGAAGTAGATCGGCTGATCCACGGCAAACCCTGGGGCCTCCTCTTCAATCGTGCCGAAGTAGGAGCTTGCGATGTTGATGCCCAGCACTTCGCCTGGGCTCGCGTGTCCGCGTAGCGATACGTGGCCATCGATGAGGCGCATATCGTTGGGGAAGGGCAGCCGGTAGAACTCGTAGTCGTCGGGTAGCTCGGCCGTGGGCTCCGGTGGCAGTTCAAAGTAGACCCGAAACGCGCCCGCTTCTTGGTTGCTGCGTGCGCATTGCGAGCCAGCCAAAAACGGTGGCTTTTCGCATTTGTTAGTAAAACCGCACAGATAGGGGCGTTGACAGTCCAGGATGCTTGCACATGCGTCACCCAGGTCCAAGGTGCCGGCAGAGCCATCGTCCACGCTGCACAGGCCGGTGTTGCCATTGCAAATGAGGCCCAACTCGCAATCTAGGCTCAGCGCGCAGGCACCACCTGCTGCTTGGGGTGGCGACAGCGTGCAGACATTCTGTCGGCCGCAATAGAGGTCGGGGGCGCATTGGGCATCGAGGGTGCAGGCATCGCCGCGTTGCGGGCCTTCACCAAGCGGCGGCAGTGGCGTGCATACGCCGTCTGCGCAATCGAGCCCCGCCACGCAATCGGAGACCTGCTTGCAGCCTTCGCCTTCGGCTTTGGTGCCGAAGCTTTTGCTGGTGGTCTCGGTGCAGGCCACGGGCACCAGGCACGCAAGCAACAGAATACGGCGGTTCATGTTTCATCCTCCGAACGGCGCACGGGCGCTTGCGGCGTGTCGCTGTCTTCAAATTCCCAACCCAGCTCCACCTCGAAGAACAGCGTCTGCACGTTTTCGAATAGCTGCGCTTCGGGGAAGTACTTTGAGGCATTGCCTTGGCTGTCGACGACGTTGCTGTTGCCCAAGTGGTACTCGGAGCCTGGGCTGCGTACCACGCGGAAGCCACGCGAGTAGTGGGCGTTTAGGAATAGAATCGGCAGTATTTCCAGCCGCGCGCCGCTCATCACCACGGCGTTATCGGCCGTGATGAAGTCGCCTTTGAACAACGTCTGCGGGCTCTTTTCGGCCACCTTCATGTAGGTGCCGAAGATCTGCAAAAAGCCCAACAACGGGAACTCGAAATGGCCATAGAACTCGGTATCATCGGGGCCATCGGAGTCAGACAACCCGGCGCTGACGGCGATGAGCTTGTTGCGACGGCTGTGTTTGAAGACACCCCACGAGCCATCCACGCTATAACCTAGGCGTTTACCTAGCGTACGGCGCGCAAAACCATTTTCTTCGTCGCCAAAGATGGCTTGGTACTTGGTGGGGGTCACTTGGTAGGGATTCTCTTTGAGTGGGTAGGCATATTTTTGCACTTCGTAGAGGCTGTCGAAGTAGCTCGGAATGTAACCGTCGTCGAAGCCGCGGGCCTCGGCTTGTAGCCGAAAGGCATTGATGTAGGTCGTGCCGGCATTCAGGCGCGCGAGCAAGCCACCGCTCCAGCCGGGGCCGCCGCCTTCGTTCAAGAACTTGTCGTAGGTGCCAAAGGCCTTCAGGTCGATGTTGCGCTCGTCTCGGTACAGCTTCATCTCAGCGGTGAGGCCACCCGCATGCACGACGCCGTTCGTGGTTTCGACGCGGCCGGTGTCCTCGTTGGAGCGTACAAATGTCTGGTCCAGGTTCAGGCCCGTGAACGGATCGAAACCAGCACTGTGGCCGGTGCCGCGCACACAGTTGGCTGTGCCATCGCCAAAGCGAATGCACTCTGGAGCCGCGAAATCGCCGGCGTATTCGACGCCCAACGATAAGCTTTCGAGGAGCGTGTTGTCGGTGAAGAACGCCAACGGGCGGACGAAGGCCAAGCCGCCGGTCACGCGGTTGATGAAGGTGATGTCGTTGGACTGAAACTGGAAGCCGGCATAGCGGTTGTAGGCTTCGAAGATCATGCCGGTCATCGAACGATCTACGTCGATGTTGCCCTGGTAGCGATTGATGAGTGTGCCGTGCCCTAACGTCGAGGGGCGCAGGCTGTTAATCGTGAAGTAGAGGTTGTCCTCCTTGCGACCAATCGTGAAGAAGCGCACCACGCGGGCGAAATCGGGCACTTCATCCCAATCCTGGTGACGCACCTTCATGCTGCCAAAGCTGTAGGTGCCGCCTTCAAGCGCCAGCAGATTCAAGGGTACGCCCAAAGACAGTGAGAAACGGTCGCCGTAGTAGGCCATGCCTGGGGTGACGCTTAGGAAGAAGTCGCTGCCGATGATGTTGGGACCCACCGCTACGCCAACGTGGTCGTAACGCGACAGCAGGCGCCGGGTGCCCGGGTAACTGAGCTCGCCTTTGATGAACTCGGGTCCGCTTGGCGCCGGGGCAGCCTCCGGTGTTGCCACCGCGGCTTGATCGGCGGCAGGCAGGGGGGCCATTTGTGGTGTGGGCGGTGTCGTCGGCTCCGCCGCAACGGTTGGAGTGGGAGGAGGTACGACATTTACCTCCACCGGCGCGGCTTTTGGGCTGGGCGCGGGCGCTGGAGTTGGTGCGGCTTCGA
>JAKLEG010000652.1 GCA_022703175.1 Myxococcota bacterium
CAACAATGCCACGAGCGGCCGAATGCTATCTGCGGCTGGGGCGGCGGCGAATGTGGCGCCAGGCACCGCCCGTAAGCCGAGCTTGGTGTATTGGGCCTCGCTCTCACGCACCATGCGCTGTATCGACTCATCAAGCGACCAGGCGCCCAGATGCAGCGGCACAGGCACGAGCATCTCGTCGGTGTCGAGCACTAATCGGAGTTCGGCACGCCGGGCCTGGCAGTCCCACTCTAAGTGCGCAAAAAGGCCATGCAGTGAAGAGCCGTCGCTCATCTTGAGACCTGGAGTCTCCACGTAGACGCACCACTCTGGGAGCCGGAACAAGACCTCGTGCGGCACGTCGCCATCAAGGGGTGTTGCCACCACCGCCTCGAACAGGGCGGCGTCGAAACGGTAGATGCCCTGCGTGATGCGCCAGGCGGCCAGAGCTGCGAGACGCCCCACATCGGCTGCTAGATGCATGGGAACTGTGGGGGACTTGGCGGCACCGCTCACGACCGCATACGCGGCCGACACCGGCGCGAAACACCACTGGGGCCATTCTGGCAAAGAACGGCCGCGCTCGGCGCGCATGTCGTCCATCTGGCGCCAAGCCTGCGGGTAAAGCTTGCCATACGTGGAGACGTGCCACCGTGGCCGCGGCATGCTCGGATCTGGCTTAGGGAGCTGGGACAGTCCCGCGTCGGCCGGTGCGTCGGACGTCTGTTGCACTGTGGGTGCTAGCTCGGCGCCCGCGAGCTCTGAGATTTCCGCAGCCGCTACCATTTGTTCGCTGTGCTGGTAGCGGCGATACACTGCCGCGATCTCGTCGTCGTGGGCTTGCGGGTTATATGGGGCAGCCGCCTGCTGGCGAATTGCCTCGTGCAGTCGAACCGTGAACTCACGGCTCATAGAAACAACCCGAAGTGCCTCGACGAGGCCTGTGTCGGCGTTGACCACGATGATGTTCAGGAGCCCGCGGCTCTTGGAATCAGTCGGCGGGGGGAGCTGCTGGTCTTCTTCGGGTAGCCGATGGATCGAATAGGGGGCGTCGCTCCAATCGGTAACGCCGGACACCTGGTAAAGAAACCACAGCACGCTGTGTCCGCGAAGAAGGCCGATACGGATTGGCGCCTCCCGGAAAGCGCGAACCTCCGACGTCGTCGGCGACGCGAAGAAGACGAGCAGTTCGTGTTCGCCGGAGCGGTAGTTGTAGTGCACGGCCTCGGGCCATTGCTTGCGGCTTGGGTTGTATAGTTGACCAACGGCGTAGCGGTGCATGGTAACCTCGGCACAAGCCCGGGCTCAGCGCCCACGGAATCGCGCTTCTAGCGCGACCCTCTGGGTTCCACCAAGAGGTACGGAGAACTCTCAGACGACACCATCACAATCCAACCTCATCGAGCATCTGCGCTTGCTCGCCGGGGTGGTCGCTTTTGTCTTCGTATGACTCCAGCCATTCAGCCGCCGTGCACGGAAACTCGCCAACGTCGGTCATAACATCAGTGAGTGACACCGGCACAATGCCGGCCGGGGCGGCGGATTTACTGAGCCCCCGCGAGATGGCCTGGGCTCGCTGCTGTTCAAGGGCCTCATCCCGCTCGGCCTTTGAGCTATAGAAATCGACATCGCCACGTGGACGCAGGTTGAATGCGGCGCAGTTTCTAATCCCGTAGATGGTGGTGCTCTCGGTCATCGGTTCGGCTCTCCTTTGTGCGATTTACAACATCTCGCTGCTGCTGTGCAGCCCGTACGTCACGTCCGGTCAACGAGCCTGGTTGATGGTGTTGGCGAGCACGGTCGCCATCGGGCCCGCCACTTTGCACGCAACTCCGAGTGCAACCAACGCGTTGACCTCCCTCGCGATGGTCTCGTGGTCTACCGGGAGGTTTTTGATCCAAGCAGGCTTGGTTGAGGTGCCAAGAACGTCCGCCCAATAGCCGGCGCGGTCGTATGTGTAACCCATGCTCTTGAGGGCGCCTTTCACCGAGTAGCTATCGCTCACTTGCAGCTTGATGCATGCTGCCCTTGGCTTGGTGCGGTCTGCGATTTCCTGCAAGTTCCTGGCGAGTGACTCAGCGTTGCTGGCGTCCAGATACTCGGCGTACAGGCTGTGCATGCCAACCCGTCCGCACGTCCCATGCCGCTCCATGGTCTCGATCTCATCCAGCGAGCAACCGCAATGGGCTACGTACTCATCTCGTCGTGCCGCATAGAAGGATTTGGCTTTGTCTGCCTTCTGTTTGGCGTCGCCAGAACGAGCAAGCGCCGCCTCACGGGTTACCGCCTCTAGATATGTCGCGATCATTGTGGCCATTTGTTGCTCCTCCGGCAGCGCCGGTAAGACCCGAGGGCCTCGCCCTCAGGGATCACGTTGAATCGTGATCATGGGATTAATATGACACCGTTGCCTTATTATGTCAAGACAGAATCGACATAATCGACATAATGCGCAGGTTTTTTCCTTCTAGAACGGGCCACCTCTGCCATGGTTGGCCTATGGATTTGGGTCAAAGATAACTTAGCGGGAAACCACCCCATCGTTGCGCCTTTGGCCGTTTGTGCTGGTGTGTTGAGCTCGGCGCGGCGCGATTCCTGCGGCCGTACCCTATCGAATCCAGTGAAGGCCAGGAGCAGGAAAGGTGACGCGCCCCAGAAGTGCGAAATCGCGCGGCGCAGCCGCGCTACCGTTGGCCCCAGGTTCGATGCCTCGGTGCGACGCGGCACGGGCCCCAGCGCCCAGGTGACGCGGCGCGCCGGGGCGGTTTTGTTGAGAAGCTGCGCAAGGCGCGGTCCATTGGGAACGAATTGCCCGGCCAGTTTGGCCATAGCCGGACGTCGGCTATCGCCTCGGACCTCCGGCGATGGCCTGCTCAAGAACCTGTGCCATATTCTCGCGCTGCTCGCCTGGAAGCTCGCGCCCGTCACGGAGCCAACACAACGCCGCCTCACATGCACGGGCGAGCGCCGCAGGGTTTGGCTCGCGGGGATCTGTGCGTCCTTTGCGGGTGGCGCCCGGAGACCGTTCGCCTCGCGCACTGACCACTTGCCGAAGCATGCGCTCGATTTCGTCAACGCCAAGGGGGTCGTCGCAGGTGAGGCCGTCGTCACGGTCAGGCTGCAGGCGGGCGCATTCGAGAACGCAATCAATCAGCGCTCCCCGAGAGAGCTGACTTAGC
>JAKLEG010000653.1 GCA_022703175.1 Myxococcota bacterium
GAGCTTCTTCAACTTCGAAACGTTGGAGACACCGCGCAAAGCTCGGCGACAAAACAAGTTCACTCGCTACGGTGCGGCACCCCATCGGGGCCCGCACCGCACCGGCAAGTAACAGCAAAAACGCCTACCGACCGCGCTTACGTTTCTTGGTGGGAGCTGCCTTTGGAGCCTTCGGAGCTGTGGCCGGCTCCCCGGTAAAGCCCCAATCCTTCTCCATCGTGGCGCCCTCACCCTCTTCTTGGGCGGCACAAATGTTCACCATGTCATTGAACGACATCGCTTGGGTGGCACGGCCATCGGCCAAGGTCAGCACCAGCGTGTGCACTTCTTTGTCGGTGACCTTGCCGCAGATCGGGGCAAATGGCAGACGCCAGCGCAACTCACCAAACTCGTACGGCGCCAAGTTCTCTTTGACCCACGCCTCGCCGTAGCTGTCGGTCATCGACTTGGTGACCTCAGCCAAAGCCTCGGGGGAGGTCGCCCATTTGACGTTGGTGGCGTCCAACGTGCCTTCGCCCAGGATCTTTTTTGTTTGGGCTTCGTCGATGGCATCGAACTTCCACTTGAGCGGTTGCCCGTGCACCGGCGCATCTTTTTTGTCGAGCATGCGCACCACGCCCACAAGCGCCGTCTTCGAGAAGGCAAACTCGTACGATAGGTTGTCGTAAGTAAGTGGCGTCGGCAAAGCCTCCGTGTGCTTCTCGGCCTCGGCACGCTTGGCGACAAAACCAGGATTGTCTTTCTTCTCGCCCAACGCGCTCGCGGTAAGCGCCTTGGGGCCATTGGTCAGATACTCAATCGGCAGCACGTAGGTGAGCTTCGACCCCATCTTGAACGACTGCAGGCCGATGAGCTTGCCATCGGCGCCGATGACGCCCGCGCCGGCATTGGTTTCGGGCGTGTCCAAATCGGTTTCCATATAGGCGCGCCCTTCGCTGTAGCGCCAGCCCTTGAACGTGCCAGTTTTGAGCGTGGGTTTGCCTTGGGCATCAAACAGCTGCGTGGCCACCGGGCTGCCTTCGACCACCGTGGTGCTGTCGCCAATTTTCACCTTGGGGAGGCTGCCGGCTTCGATGAACAACATCGCGCTGTTCAACTCCATGTTGCGGCCGGTCACCCGCGCGCGGCTACCTTTGCCGGTGCTATCCACCACCGAGGCATCTTCGACGTTGCGCACCATCGCCGCTTGCGAAAGCACGTGTTGGTCGGTGATGATCACACCGCCCCCAAAACGAAAGCCGTCGGTCACCTGCACCACCGAGGCGCCGGCCGCTTCCTCCGGGCTCTTCGCCCCTTCGCACGCCGGGATCATCAAGAAAATCAAAGCTATTGCTCGTCGCATGAAAGCCCCCATGAGCTTGAGTTTGGCCATTGCGGGCCCGACCCTACCCCGCCCGAACGCCCATCACAAGCACACGCACGTTTTGCTTTACAGACGAACCAGGTCTTGCTAGATACCCGGCGGCGCGCGCCCGTAGCTCAGCTGGATAGAGCACTGGACTACGAATCCAGTGGCCAGAAGTTCGAATCTTCTCGGGCGCGCCATTCTTCACTTTCCCGCATCTCGGACAACACCAAGAACGGCTTTTTCAAGTCATATCGCACGGTTGTGCCATCAAGCTGCGGGTTCTCAAGTAGCTCGGCCAGGAGATCGCGCTTTTGCTCGCAAGACAGAGTTTCCCATTGGTTTCTCACGTTCTTCGCGAGTTCCAAGACACGCTGCGCCGTGACCAGGTAGGCGCCATCGATCTGGCGTTGGGCGACCTGTAATCGGTCGAAGAGGTCGCGACGTTCATCACCGAGGCGGCTCTGCTGGCGCCGGAACGTTTCGACATCTAGCACGCCCGCCGTAAGGTGATCACAAAGCCGGTCCCCCTTCACATCAAGGTCCGCGAGCTGAGAACGACACCTGGCCGCTTCCTGGTCCTTCAGGGCTTGCGCAACATAGTGGGCCTGGTTCAGTGACCGACACAGCTCATCGGCGCGCTCTGGAGGCACGTAGACGCTTTCCAGAACGGATTCCCCGAGCGCTTCGAGGATCGCTTCCTCTTTCACGTTGACTTGGACATCATGGGCGCCTTTGCCATTGGCGCAGTGGTAGAACCGGTACTCGCGATCGCCCTTATATTTCGGCGCGTACGTCACAACACATCCACATTTCGCACACGTGAGGCGCATGCCCGGACCTGAGAACAGACCCTCTCGTTTGTGGCTTCGGTATGTGGTTCGCTTGCCGACCTGCTGAATCGAGTCCCATTGCTGTTGCGTGAACACGGGCTCGTGTTTGCCATCGTACCACACCCCCTGCCAACAGAAGCGCCCCATGTAGAATGGGTTCTTGAGGATGGCGTCAATCAAGGCCGCGCCGGATCGCGGGCCCCGAAACTTGGTTGTGTGGATGTCTGGCACCAGACGTTCGCTCAAAAGACACGCGCCCACCTCTTTGAGGCTGAAGTTCTGCAGCCGAAGCTCACCCATCCGGCCTATCAGGCGCCGGCCCCAGTCGGTGAGCGCGATGGTGCCACCACGGTCCTTGGGTTGCCCATTCGGCCCGATTTCTTTTTGGTTGATGTAGCCCAACGGAGGCTTCGCCGGGAACCACCCTCCAGCCGCCTTCGCCCCCATCGCATCGTTGACGCGAGTGGTGAGGACCCGCAGGTACTGTTTGCTGCTTACGGCGTTGAAGTCAGCGACCATCCAGTCAGAATCAGCGCTGTCCTTGGACAACACACGTTGCTCGGATGCAACATGCAGGTTGAACAACCCAGCCATTACCAGTTTTTCAATGCGTTCCTGGTCTGTCAGGTTGCGCGTGGCCCGATCCCACATCCACACAACAACATCCAATTGCTCGGCGCTCGCCCGCCCCAGTAGAGCATGGAACTGAGTTCGGTGTTCCGAGTCCTTCGCCGACTCGTGAAACTCCACGATGTCCACCAACTCCAACCCGTTGCGCGCCGCGTAACTCGAAATGCCCTCGCGTTGCACACCGGGCGAGTTGTTTGCCGGCTCTCACTACCTTTGACCCCCGCGTTCTCACGAGCATTGACCCCGGGGTCACCCATCTGCGTAACGCATGTACAATCTCTCAGTTCGCCTTTCGTCGTCCAGCGCCGCGTCGTTTCTT
>JAKLEG010000654.1 GCA_022703175.1 Myxococcota bacterium
CTTGGCCCAGCGCAGGGGTTAGCCATGCAAGTCCTCATCACGGGAGCCTCGGGTCTCTTGGGAAGCGAATTGGCGCGAGCATTGGTCGCCCGAGGTGATACCGTGATCGCTCTGACGCGCTCGCCACGTACCGCTGTCGACGGCATGCGATGGGTGACATGGACCCCAGAGGATAGCTATGGGTTGCAGACGGCCCTCGACGGGGTCGATGCGGTCGTCAACCTGGCTGGCGAAACCATTGGGCAGAGCTGGAACGAAGAGACTCGTGGTCGCATCTTGAACTCACGTCTCGAAACCACCCGCGCGCTTGTTACCGCTATTGGCGCTGCCGCCAAGCGCCCAAGCGTGCTGGTATCGGCCTCCGGAGCACACTACTACGGCACCGCAGGTGACACTCCGATGAGCGAAACCTCGCCGCAAGGTCGGGGCTTTTTGGCAGACGTCTGCTACGAGTGGGAGAAGGCCGCGGTGACCGCCGAAGCGTTGTCGGTGCGTGTTGTGCGTTGTCGTTTCGGCATGGTGCTCGCCAAGGATGGTGGAGCCTTGCCACGACTGCGGGCGCCGTTGCGCTGGGGTATCGCACCGCTGTTGGGCGACGGTCGACAATGGGTGTCATGGATCCACGTTGCCGATGTGGTGCAAGCCATGTTGACAGCCATCGACCGCACATCGGTGCAAGGCGCGCTCAACCTTGTGGCGCCCTTGCCCGCCACTCATGCTGAGTTTGTCGGAGCCTTACGTACCTTGTATGGACGTAGCTTGGCCATTCGCATCCCCGGAGCTTTGTTACGCTTGGCCTTGGGTTCGATGGCCAGTGAACTCTTGCTCGCAGGGGCTGACGTCCGCCCCGAGCGATTACTGGCGCTTGGTTTTGAATACCGATTTGGGACGCTGGGCACAGCGCTCGCCGATTTGGCGTAAGCCTCCCGTGATGAAGCCACGAACCCTCTTGCTGGTATTTGCGTCGATTGTGTCGGCCTGTGCGGTCGGCATGGCGATGGCGGTAAAGAGCGCATTTCCGGAAGCTGATTCCGAGCGCGTGGTGATCGCGCCAGATATTGTGGGAGTGAATACCGGCCACGCGATGGCCTACCTCATTCGTGCTCACGACGAAGTCATACTGATTGATGCCGGGGATGACCCCGCAGGGCGGGCGCTGTTGACAGAGCTTGCACGTCAAGGTCAGAGCGCACACGCGGTACGCCACATCCTGATCACCCACGGGCACAGCGACCATGTCGCCGCCATCCCGCAGTTCCCAGATGCGACCACCCACGTGGCTGATGCCGACCATCAACTCCTGCGTGGCGACCGCCTGCCGCTGGCAGCACTGCCGCGCCTGTTGGGGCACTTGCACCCGCAACAGACATTCCCGGCACACGTCGAGCCCACGCTGCCTGGCGCGCTCTTGACCTTTGGCGGTCGCACCTTTGAAGTCATTGCCACCCCGGGACATACGCCGGGCGCCTGCATGTATCGCTTGGGCAAACTGCTTTTCAGCGGTGACAGCCTTGAGCGGCGCGGCGACGAGCTTGGTCCGGCACCCGTGTTGACCTCAGACGATCCGCGCATGGCGATACGCGCTCTGGAACGACTGCGAGATATGCCGTTTGTAGGCGTTGCCGATGGTCACACGGGTTACACCCCGGACGGCCGCGTGCGATTTGAGCGCTGGCTTACGGCACACCCGACACCGGACGCACGGCAATAACTGCGGGCAACGGCAGGCGAACTTCGCCTCCCGCCGACTCCAACACCGACGTCCCCGTACCGTACTGCCCATAGAAGGTTTCATTGTGCTCAGGCGTGCGAATGGCCAGTTGCGCCTCGATGCCACCGTCTAAGTTCATTGCCCGCACGATCTTGAGCGACGTGGTCGGAATGAAACGCGCCAAGTCGGCCAACGTCACGGCACCTTGGGAGATCAAGATCAACATGCGACCGTCAGCGTCCTGTGCAATCACCGTGCGATTGGCCACAAGATCTGTGTCACGCACCCGTACCCGGGCACTGTCATCGACCAACATCATTGACTGCACCGCGTGCCGATAACCGTCCACCACGCGCGGGTTGTTCTGCTCCAGATCCACGATACCCGAAAACGGCGCCCCTACGTGGGGACCACTGACTAGCAGCGCCTTCCATTGCGGCTTGAGATGCTCGGAGAGCCAAATATCCTCGGCCTTCAACCACCCCAAGTGCATCAGCTTGTCATCGAACTGCCCGGCATTGACGACAACCGGTGCACGTAGCTCGTCGGCCCAAGTCCCCACTGGCTGCGGTTCCGCGAAACCTGCGCGGGTATAGTGATACGGGACAAACTCCACCGGGCCATCAAAACGGACCACCCGCAGCACCGGCGGGCCCCGGCGAGTGATGACGGAAGCATCCAGCTCAAGCCAATCTGCGGCAATGCTTGTCAGCCGTCTGGCAATTGCAGGGACAGGCAACGCCGGAGGCGGCCGCGGCCAGCGTTCAAAAATGAAAAAGCCGATACAGGCAACGAGAAGTGCCCACAGGAGGATGCGACGAACCCTCGCCCCGCGCGTCGCAGCTCCCCCCGTGGTCCACGTCATCAATGAATGCCAGGTGACAAGCTATTCAGCCGCGCGCATCTCAGCGTAACGGCTGGGGTAGCGCGAGAAGAACGCGATGGCGGCCTCAAGCTCACGCAGATCCACGCACTCACCAATTTTGTGCGTGTTGTGCTCGATGCCGGCCCCCAAGCCCAACATCGCCGGATGCTTGAACGCTCCGGAGGTAACCCAACGCTTGGCCTCAGGCACCTTGATGCTCTTGTCCTTCACCGGAATCGGGAAACCAACACCATCGGTAGAGAAGATCCAACGACTCACGCGCGGGTTCTTGCGCAAGGCCCCCTTGGTGCCATCCTTTTTGATCTGCGGCGATACCACACCTTTGTAGGCCGAAACCGCGGTCCGAATCGCCAAGTGGTCCTCAGGCGTGACCCAGCCGGCATAGATCTGCTTGTTACCGGTGACCGTGCCGCGCCAACTGGGCGTATCATACAGCGGCACCCGCACGTCGACCTTCAGACCTGCCTTACGCGCCTTGGCCACACTTGCAAGCTTGTCGATATCCGCCACAGCTTG
>JAKLEG010000655.1 GCA_022703175.1 Myxococcota bacterium
CGCAGGCGTCGCTTGATGTCGCTGGCTTTGAGGGCGCGCACCGCATCGACGCTGAAATCGGTGACGCTGAACGACGCCATCACGGTGCCCATCACCAACGCCTCGCGCAGCGATTTGCCGTCCACTTTACCGCGGCGGGCCAAGTAGCCCATCATGCCACCGGCAAACGAATCGCCAGCTCCGGTGGGATCGACGACCTCATCTAACGAGAAGGCCGGGACATTGAAGTGGCCGTGCCGATCGAACAGCATCGCGCCATGCTCGCCCAGCTTGATCACCAGCGCCTCGGGGCCCATGGTCAGTACGCGGCGGGCGGCCTTCACCAAGTTGTGCTCGCCCGACAACAGGCGCGCTTCGCTTTCGTTGAGCAACAAGAGCTGCACGCGCCTAAGCGTCTTATCCAACTCCTTGCGATAGCCTTCGATCCAAAAGTTCATCGTATCGCAGGCCACGAGTTTCGGTTTGTCGAGCTGATCGAGCACCGAGCGTTGCAGCGTCGGGTCGAAGTTGCCCAACACCACGAAGCGGCTGTCTCGGTAGTTTGGCGGCAGATCGGGGCGGAAGTCGGCCAGCACGTTCAGCTGCGTATCGCGGGTGTGGCGTACGTTCATGTTGGCTTCGTAGACGCCGTGCCAGCGGAAGGTCTTGCCTGGGGCGCGCGTGACGCCCTCGGTATCCATGTGGCGGTCGGCAAAGAAATCGAAGTGCCGGGCTGGAAAATCCTCACCGACGATGCCCACGAGCTTCACCGGGGCAAAATAGGAGGCGCAGGCGCCACAGTAGCTGGCTGAGCCTCCCAAAATGTCGTGGCGCGTGTCGTGAGGTGTCTCCACGACGTCGAAGGCGAGGGTGCCAACCACCAACAAATCCATTTGACCTACTCCTTGCTACTCTGTCGGGTCTTCATCGGGTTTCTTGGGTTCGGCACGTGCCTCGCTCATGACATCGTAGAACACTGCGAGGATTTTGGGCGACGTTTGCACAGGGTCGAGGCTGGCTTTCGGGGCCAATTCGATCCACGTTCGAAAATAGTCTCGTGCGCCTTGGAGGTCACCATACGCCACGGCGCAGAAACCAAGATACTTAAACAACGCTGCGCGGTCATTACCTGCCACGCGGTTCTCTTTCAAGAGGGTTTCGAGGCCTGGGCATCCCACTTCAAATTCGCCAGCCTGGTACGTTTGGATCGAAGCTTCGAGTCGAGCCTGGGCCTCCACTACCAGCGCATCGGCGCCAGGCATGACGACGATAGACGCAACGGGCGTTCCCTCTTTCGCGGCTGCGGGCGGCGTGGCAGGAGGGACAATGGCTGGCGGTACCTTGGCAGCGGCCGCCGCGAGCGGTGTTGGGTGGCGTTCTTTGAGCGCGACGGTGTTGCTGTCGAACACGGGAATGGTAAGGCGCTGGTTGCTCTTCAGGGTGTCGCCCAGGCTGTTGTATTCTTTGATCAACGCGGCCTGCTTACTGTTGCGGTAGTAGCGCTGCGC
Organism: Myxococcota bacterium; assembly: GCA_022703175.1. GTDB lineage: Bacteria > Myxococcota > XYA12-FULL-58-9 > XYA12-FULL-58-9 > XYA12-FULL-58-9 > JACRCV01. The sequence continues at coordinate 1,488 of JAKLEG010000655.1, forward strand.
CAAACCGGCTAGCGTGTCGCCGTTTTGCACCACGTGGGTGAGGTGGAACGGCATCAACAACTCCCGGCCGGCGTCGATGTCACTGGCACTCTTGAGGTTGTTTTGCCGCATCAGGACGGTGTAGCGGGCCTCCGCGCCAAGGCGTTTTTTCGCAATGGTGGTGAGGGAGTCGCCGCGCTTGACCACGTAAATCCATGAGCCAGGGATGATAAGCTTCTTGCCGACCACGAGCTCTTTTGGGGCCACTTCGTTGCGGGTCGCCAGGTAGACCGCCTTCCAGGCTGCACCGTAGTAGCTTTTGGCTATCGCTTCGAGAGTTTCGCCCTCGGCCACCGTGTGCGTGACCTCGCCCGCGGCGGCGGGGGCAGCCACCGCAAGCAGTGCGAGGCACAGGTAGCCGCTGTGCGTCATGGGGCCTTCTTACGCAGGTCTACCTGCACGCGCAGGGTGTTGCCGGCCTGCACCTCAACGATTTCTGTCCGACTGCCTAAGAAACGGTTCTTGAATTCCACCGTGTGAGGACCAGGCGCCACCGGAATGGGGGCGACAAAAGGGGTCGTGTCGACGAGCTTGCCATCGACCCAAACCTCGGCCCAGGGCAACGCGTGGGCACGCAGGTAGCCGCGCTCGGCGCCCCATTGTCCCCAGTCGACCAGAGATACCCAGCCAGCCAGCAGCAGCAGCAGGACCGCGTTCAAGGCAAACAGGGGGCGTAAGACCACGGTACGGTCGTCGATGGCGCCGGTGTCGGTGGCGTAGGTGACGCTGCTTTTGAGAACATCGTCCCGGACGTAAGTCTTCGCCTCGCTATCGCTCAAGATGCCGCGGTTACGCATGAAGACCACGAGGCGACCATTGTCATTGATGCGCACTTTGCTGGCGACAAAGTCCTCAAGATCGCGGCGTAGTTGTTCGGTGGAGGGGTAGCGTTTGCTCGGCTGTTTCTCCAAGCAACGTTTGACGATGCGCTGGAGCCTGAGCGGCACGTCGGGGTAAATTTTACGTGGTCGCTCGTACGGTTCGTTCAGAATGCGGTTCAACACGCTCTTGGTGTCGTTGTCGGCGAACGGCTTCTGGCCGGTGAGCATTTGGTAGAGCACGATGCCAAACGAAAAGATGTCGGAGCGAAAATCTACCCGCTCGCCTAGGATTTGCTCGGGAGACATGTACGCGGGCGTGCCCAAGGCCGTGCCTGGGCGAGTGAGCTCCTCGAAAGCCTCATCGCGGGCGATGCCAAAGTCCATCAGCTTCACTTCGCCAAGCTTCGTGAGCATCAGGTTCGAGGGCTTGAAGTCCCGATGCACGACGCCGCGATAGTGAGCGTACTCCAGTGCGCGTGCGGCCTGCAGCGCGATGATGGCGGCAATGTCAGGGGGCACGCGTTCTACCCGGTTCATCAACTCGAACAGGTCGAGCCCTTCGACGTACTCCATCACGATGAACATCGCATCACCACGACTGATGAAGTCGTAGATGTGCACGATGTTCTGATGGGCTAGCGCTGCGACGCTCTTCGCCTCACGTTCGAAGCGGGTCAGGATAGAGCTGTCGGCGGCGAGTTCTTTGCGCAGCTCTTTGACGGCCACCAAGCGTCCAAGCGATGGCTGTTCGGCTTTGTACA
>JAKLEG010000656.1 GCA_022703175.1 Myxococcota bacterium
ACTGGGGTCAGCGAACACCCAGTCCGTGCCATTCTTGAATGCCACAATAGCCGTGCGAAACGCATACAACCCTGGGATGTCGTCCAGGAGCACCGGCCCTTCAAAGGGTGCTACCAGCGCCAAGTAACCCCGCTCCAGGCCACTGGCGGTCGCCGCCACCGTCACGGCCGCCGTCTCCAGTTCTGTGGCTCCACCCGACTTCAGTTCAGCGAACGGGCGCGGTAGGCGGTCGAGGATTCCGGCCTGCGTTCGCACCGGTTTCAGCAACATCCGCGTGTAGCGCACCCGAGCCTTTGCCATGCCGCGGACCAACGCCTCGCGGCCGCCGTTTCCGAGTGCCATCGTGGCCGTCAACCGGGTCACAAGCGACGCAGCGACATGTTTCCAACTCTCGGAGAAGACCACCCGCTCGTTGCCCACCGGCGCCGCCACCAATACCACCAGCGCCCAAGGTGATGCCCGCTGCGCATCGACTGATTGCACCTCACTGGGGACAGCGCGCACGTTGTGTTCCACGAGAGCGTAGCCAACCAGCCCATTTCCCAATTCGCGACGCCCCAACTCAGCGCCACGCGTCACCGTGGTTCCTTGCCCCACCGCCACCCGCAACTCGAATGCCTCGGGTGCCACAATATCTAGGCTCGACACCAACACCGGCGCTGGCCCCGAAAACAACTGCGGCGGCAACGCCTCCGGAAGGTACGAAATCCGCTCGAAGTACAGATCCACGCGGTCGCCAGGATGCACCGCCGGCAATTCCCAGGTCTTTGCCCCTGACTGCGTCGGCAACGCCAACGCGTCGAGTTCTTCAACCTCCCCACCGGGCCTAGCGACTCGCGCGCGCGCCTGTAGCGTCTCCAGAGTCGGAGATTGCACGAGCGGCCAATGCAAGAGCGCCGCATCCACATGAGCCCCGGTCACCAGGAAGCTCCACCGCTCGGTCAAAAGCGCGTGCAAACCCTCGGAGCCCTTAGCCTGGCCGATGGCCCCAGCGCGCAGTTCGACGCGCACCTGTTTGGTGAGAATCACAGCCCCCGATGGGTCATTGGCCACAGCGGCGGGTGGCAGAGGGAATTCGACGGCCGGAAAATAGGGACTGCTGCCCGCACATCCAGCGAGCACCAAAAAAAGCGTCCAGGTTGTCGGCGACTGCCATCTTTGGCAACACGACTGCACAATTGTCATCAGAGCCTCTTCGCTATCACGGCGGCGCTACGGCTGCGGCGCAGCCTCCTCCGGAACGCACGCGAGTGTGACTGCGAGCGTCATGCCAGGCAAGAGCATCAATCCATGGTCGTGATCTTCTTTACCACCGGTCACAGCCTGCAACCGACAAGGTGACAACGCCCGCACCGTCATCCCGAGCGGCGCCGCCGTCGTCGCCACAGCCACCGTGATCTGCATCGTCGGCGCGACAGCCCCTGAAGACGTCGGCGGATATTCCATCAACCCCAGCGCGCGCACGGAGTTGCCATCGGTCTGCAAGCGCGGTGTCAGTTTACCGCCGGGTAGCGCAAGGTCGTTTTGCCGCAGCGTCACTCCAGACTGAGCCTTGCTCAAAAGTGCCAGCGCCAATGTTGTTTGTTCGAGCACCGACAACGCACCATCGCGGTCCAAATCGTGGCTTCCGACCATGGCCTGCGCCGGAGCGCCGCTGAGCTGAAAACTCCAAAACAACACCAGCCCTTGACCGTCGACCTGAAGCTGCAACTCCCGTTCAGGCGCAAAGTTGTGCGCCCACGCCGGCACTGCCACCAACCCACCACAAACGCCAAGCCATGCCACACCACGCATTGGCGCGCTCACTCTGGGCCAAACACCGTGCGGAGATCAACGCGGTGCAGTTGGTGGGCTTGCTCTGGAGGCAACCAGAGCGAGCTAGATCGCGCACGCAGGCGTTTGGCATCAGGGCACTGCCCAGGGGCCGGATCGGTCGCCGGCTGCGTGCGTACCCGATTTCCCGGCGGGTCGAAATCTCCGTTGGCATTGATGTCGAGCCAGATCGGATTGGTGAGCGCATAGGGCGTCACCTTCTGGGTGTACTGGGGCGTGGTTACACCGTCCCCGCGTCCAAAGGTTGCACCGGCTCCCAACCCAGAAGCAATACCAGACAACGCATCACCCACGTTGCTGGGGGGGTCCTCCTTGGGGAGCACCAGCGGAAACAGACTCTCGTGCCCAATTGCCTCGGCCACAAGCACGGTGTCCCGATCGAACGCCCAGGTACGCCGGAAGGTGTTGTCATCGTCGATCGCGTGCCCGGCCTGTGCACCTTGGGGTACCGGAATCCGTTCCAAGACTTCGCCGTTAGCCCACACGACAATCTCGTCGACCTGTATCCACGGCGCACTCTGCAGGCGCAACAACACCACCACTTCGCGGCCGACATTGCTCTGCGCGTAGGCTACCAGGTCGCCTACCTGCCAGTAGATTTCGCCTGCGGTTGGGTCGGCTGCGGCAGTCACCACGTTCATCGTCAACAGCGGACCGTTGGAAACCAACACCTGGTGCCGTTTTACGGCCGCAACAATTTCCAATGGTTCGATGGCCTGTGGCGCATCATCTCGAGGACTGCCATCTTGGTTGGGGGCGACATAGAGATAGTTGCGCGGCACACCCATCTCCGCCTGGAGTTTGTGGCTATCGGAGTTGCCAGTGGCGGTAAACATGCGGCCATTGTTTAGAAGGTTGAGCCAATCATCCACAGCGCCGGGATAGGCAGGATAGCCTCCCTTGCGCAGGCGCACCTTGCCCGGACCGTTCTCGGGATGCCCGTCTTGGCAAACATCTTGAAGCCGCTCGACATCAACGGCGGCGGCGTTCTCCGGCAACCGATAGGCATGCAACAAATCCAGGCGTTTGCCATTGGCGATCTCCAACGCATCAAAGTCCCATGACAGCGACTGCGGGGCGAACTGTTCGGGCACCCGATCGTGCGGGTAGACAAAGAAGCCGGCCTCTGGGAAGTTGGTCACTGTGGGTCGCTCGGGAGTGCCAAGATACGGGTTCAGGTAATACTGATTGAAGTACCCCATCAACGCGTCGCGCGGGTGATTCACCTGCACAATGGTCTGATTCGCCCCGTAGCTTCCCAAGGCACG
>JAKLEG010000657.1 GCA_022703175.1 Myxococcota bacterium
GGCTAAAACGCTCGCCCATCGTGCGTAACTCGCAGAGCCGGGCGGAGCTGAAAACCGGCGCATTCTCGGGAATGCCGGCCTCGTAGATCCAGCGCTTGGCACCCACCTTCTCGGCAACACCCGGGAGCTTCTCCTCCATGAAGGACAAGAACTCCTCGGTGGTGATGGAAGTAAAGGCAAAGCGATCCATGTAACTGCGCACAAACGCGTCAATGTCCGCGCGGCCTAGGGTCTTTTCCAACAGCGTCACAAACAGGAAGCCTTTCTCATAAGGCACTTGCGAGTAGACGTCGTCAGGGTCGATGCCGGCCAAGTCAGTTTTGAGTTTGGTGAATGGTGAACTTGGCCCAAACCGCTCCATGTCACTGTTCAAGCTGTCGCGGCCGATGGCAGCGGCCAGAGATAAAGCGTCAACGCCCTGTAGAGCCTCATGAATGCGGCGCTCAGCCCACACCGTAAAGCCTTCGTTCAACCAGAAGTCATTCATCGTGGCGTTGGTGACGAGGTTGCCGGTCCAGGAATGCGCCAGCTCGTGCGCTAACACATTTACCAGCGAACGGTCGCCGGCGATGAGTGACGGCGTCAAGAACGTGAGACGCGGGTTTTCCATGCCGCCATAAGGGAAGGCAGGTGGCATCACGAGGAAGTCATAGCGTTCCCACCGGTATGGACCAAAGAGCTTCTCGGCCGCGAGCAGCATGTCATTGACGCCTGCAAACTCGTAGGCGGCCGCATCTAAGGTTTCCGGTTCGGCGTAAACCCGTGAGCGCGGCCCCAGATCGCGACTGGTGAGATGCCCCACCGCCAACGCCAGCAAGTAGGAGGGAATAGGCTGCGGCATCTCGAAGACATAGGTGGCCGTCTCAGGGGTCGGTCCGGCGCGACGTTCCCCTGGAGCTGCCGACATCACCGCCACAAGAGCGTTGGGCACTACCAACTCGGCACTGTACTTGAAGCGGGTTAGCGGACTGTCCTGAATCGGCATGATCGAGCGCGCGTGGTGCGGCTGGCACTGGCTAAACAAGTAGGGCTCTTTGCCCCCCGCGGTGTGCTGCGGATCGAGCCACTGCAAGGCCGACGCTTGCGCCGACGTCGCATACTGAATCGTCACGCTGCGGGTCGGTTGCTCGCGCCGAATTCGCAATCGTTCCCCTAAGATCGGGTCGGTTGCGCCCAGCGAAAACGGTAACGGCGCACCCTGTTCATCGGTGACCCGCTCGATGCTCAAGGCCCGCGTATCAAGATCGAGATCGCCTTGATAGGCTTCCGCAAAACTCAAGGTGACGCTGCCCTTTAGGCGATGCTCACGGAAATCCACCGTGAGCTTCAGCGCCGCCCGCTGAACGCGGCCCTGGTTAGGATCGGTGTAGGAATGGGGATCTCGCTGCGCCATGGAGCACCTCGTCGTAAACCCTTGGTCCGAAGGCACCCTATCGCCTTTCAGGCGCTATGCAAGATGGGACTACGCGCGTAGGCGCATAAGCCAAGCGGCTTGCCACTCGGTCTTGGACACCCCATAGCCATCTTGTCCCCCGGTTAGCGCGGCCCACGCCAGGTAGACCATCGCCGGGTCACGTGCCACTGCCGCAGCTAGCGGCGCGACCCGCGGATGACGCCGCGGCACAGCCACAACCAATCGCCCAGCCCAAGGTTGTGGTCGCAACGGCAAAGCACCGCGTTCGACCAAACGCAATTCGACCTGGGTGGCAGCTCCCTGTGGGGTATCAACAAAGTGATACCGCCCCGAGGCCACCTCGCGTTGCAGCGCTGTCATCAACTCGCGCTCAGTGGCGGTCCATTCACTTTCGGGAATGGCGCGGACCCCGGTGAACCGGACGCCGAAGCGATGCACAAGCTCAACTCCCCGCATGACGTGGTCGCGAAGTGACCGCCCAACACGATTCCACGCCCCCTCCCGACTGAGCTGAGTGGGTTGACGCACCTTCAAACCCAGCGCTTCGTTGACAAACTCGCGTTCCCGCGGCCCGAGGACCAACACCGCACGAGGTTCGACGACGTACCGACGCCGCTCTGGTGCACCGGGGGCTACCGCCCAAACAGCGCCCGCCTCGGCCCGCGCACGCACGCCAGTTACGTTCAGAGCCTCGCCGGCCAGGTTGACAAACCACGTAAGTGTCGCGATCAACTCCAACTGGCCGCTCTTGGCGACATAGCGCATCAATCGCCTTCGAGCGACAACCTGATCCGCTGCCGATAACTCACCCAAGCGTTGCGCCAAGCGACGATACAGCTCATCGCGCACCTCCAACACCAATCGGTGCACAGCCTGCGTGTCCACTTGGTCGAGGCGCGTGGCCAGGCGATCGCGCACCACCGCTGTGTGAACTGCGCCGCGCGGGGAGGCGGTAAATGTCTCCTTGGCCAACACCTCCTGAACCAAGAGGGTCGTGCGGCTCAGCTCGCCTTTGCGCGGCAGCCCCACGCGCCCTTGCAAGGCGGCTCGTTCATGGCCCAGGTCCATCAGGCAGTCATCCGGGGCAAGCCCGCAACGCGCATCCAATCCGTGAACCACGATTGGCAAGTTTGCATAGCGACAACGCTCGCGAAGCACCCGCGCATCTCGCCAAGGCACGCCGCGATGGGCCACACTCACGCTGACGCCTGGTTCTGCAGCCGACCAAGACTCCAAAACCGAGCGGGCGCCGAGAGTAAGCCTGAGGCGCTCGCCGGAGTCGCCGCGCGCCGATACCACGCTCGCCCAACGCGCCCCCAAAAGGCTGAGCATCGCAGGGCCATAGGTCGTTTCTAGATCGACCAGCCCGCGGTGACGTGTCATCGCCGCTTCCTCGGGGTTGGCCACCTGTGCGAGCGTCGTCAACACCTCCGACGGCAAATAGCCGCCAACGGTCTCCACGTGCGCGGCCAGCCACCCGAGTCGGACTCGCACCAGGCGAGCACCGAGACGCACGGCGAGCCTGACGAGCTCGACGACGTGCGCCTCGCGATCGACCAACTGTCGACCGCACAGCTTCCGGATTTCGGCCTGGATGTCGATGGTAAGGAGCTTTTGTGGGTCAAAACCTGCAGCCATCAGGATTTCCCTAGCGTCTGGAGAGCCGCGCGTTCGCGCAAGCGACTG
>JAKLEG010000658.1 GCA_022703175.1 Myxococcota bacterium
CAACTCGATGAGCGTCGAGGAGAAGGTCGGCCAGCTGCTGATCATCGGTTTCGGCGGCACCCGCGTTACACCTCACATCAAGTTTTGGGTCAAAAACCGCCACGTGGGCGGCGTGGCCTTGTTCTCGCGCAACATCGTCGACTTGGAACAAACAGCGCGCTTCACCCGCGAGTTGAACGCACTGACGGACACCGACATACCGCTGTTCGTCGCGTTGGACCAAGAGGGCGGTAACGTCGTACGCGTGAAGGACGGCGCGATGGTGTTACCCGGTAACATGGCCCTGGGCGCGACCCGCTCCCCCAGGCTCGCCTATGTCGCCGGACAAGGCCTCGCGGTAGACCTGACCAAGCTGGGTTTCAATATGAACCTAGCCCCAGTCTTGGACGTCAACTCCAACCCCAAGAATCCGGTGATCGGAGTGCGCTCCTACGGCGAAAAACCTGAGCTCGTGGCCGAGATGGGCGCTTGGTATGTGCGTGGCCAACAAGAGATGGGCGTCGTAGCTGTCGCCAAGCACTTCCCGGGGCACGGCGATACCCAATCCGATTCCCATTTCTCGATGCCGACCATTGACGCTGACCTGACACGCCTTGAGGCCGTCGAGTTGTTACCCTTCAAGGAAGCGATGGCGGCAGGCCTAGACGCAGTGATGACCGCACACATTGCCCTGCCACGCGTCGCTGAATCGACCCAAGTACCAGCGACACTGTCCAAACGCTTGCTCACCGACATTCTGCGCAAGCGCATGGGTTTTGAAGGCATCGTGATGACTGATGGTCTGGAGATGCAGGGGATCGTCGAGCAGTACGGCAGTGGCCGAGCTGCTGTACTGGCGATCCTGGCCGGCGCGGATATGCCCATGATCTTGTGGACGCCGAAAAAGAAGGAAGAGGTCTTCCAAGCGCTGTTGGCTGCCGTGACCAACGGCGAGATTCCGATGGCTCGATTGGAAGAATCAGTTCGACGCATTCTGAAGGCCAAGGCAAAGCGCGGGCTATTTGAACGCCAACTGCTCCCGATCGATGAGATCCTACGCGAGGGCAGCCACAACCCTATCCATGACCAAGTCGCCGAGAGCATCGCCCGTGAAGCTGTCACGTTGGTGCGCAATCATGGCGATGTGTTGCCGCTACGCTCAGTCCGCTACCGAAAGGTCGCGGTGCTTGCTCCTCCGGGGGCCTTCGCCGATGTGATGGCGCAAGAACCCAACGTCCAGGTGCTGACGGTGCCGTACATCCCGAGCCGAGAGCGGCGCAAGAGTGACGTCGCCGAAGCGATCGAACTGGCAAGAGGGGCCGACCTTTTGGTGATGGCGGTGGTTAACCGCTACCACGTCGAGATGTTAAAGAGCATCTCCAAGAGCCTCCCCTACCTCCCGGTGGCGATGGTCAGCCTGGCGTCCCCTTACTACCTGACCAGCGTTCCTGACGTCGACGCCTACGTCTGCACTTACAGCTACCTGGAGAGCGCTCAGGCCGCTGCGGCTCACGCGTTGCTTGGACATACACCGATGTTGGGAAAACTGCCGGTCACCATCCCCGGGCTGTACCCCTTCGGGCACCGGCAGACCGAACCGAAAGAGGCCCCGGCCGTCGCGGCCTCGGTGCGTTGAGCCCAAAACCAAGGTGTGCGAAGGTAGCCGCGCGTCGTTTTGACGCTATTGAAAGAGGCCGCGATGCGATCACTGTTAGCTGTTGTGCTTGGAGCGGGTCTGACGTACCCAGCCGTAGCCGTTGCTGAAGCTACCAAGATCGCTGTTTTGCCTGTGCAATTGGACACCAGTGCGCAAGGACAGGTGCCCAAAATCATCGACGACTACATGCTCACCGCCGTGCAAAATATGTCCGGGCTAGAAGTCATCGGCCAAGAGGACATCAATGCACTGCTGGGCTTTGACAAAGAAAAGGAGCTACTGGGTTGTGACGACGCCAGCTGCATCGCTAGCATCGGCGGAGCGCTGGGGGTGGACAAATTGGTGGTCATCAAGATCGCCCGACTTGATCAAGAATGGATGATCACCTCCAAGCTCATCAACATTCGCGCCACCAAGGTAGAAGGCCGCACCAGTGACTTTGTCAAAGGTGACGTGAAAGCGCTGCTCCAAGCAGCACCGCGGCTGGTTGCACAACTCTTCGGCGGCGCAACTCCGGCCCCCGTCGAACCCCGCCCCCAAACGTCGACCCTATTCACTGCCGCCCCACAAGGCGCGCCGACGCTCGCCCCCTCCGCCCCCCCGCCGGTCTTCAAACCGGATCCCAAATTGGGTAGCGGCGCCCGCACCACCGGCACGATCTTGTATATGACGGGGGCAGCCTTTTCGCTGATCAGCATCATGGCAACGTTCAACATCGGTGGCGCAGCCAGCGGTGTGTGCGCCGACGACGAACCCGTCTGCCACGGCGCAGTCGGCAACTTGCTAATCATCCCCGGCGTCGTGCTCACGGCAATTGGCAGCAACATTTACCTAAATGGCAAGGCGCGCGCGACGACCGGCGACCCGGAGGCGTCTGGAAAATACTACCTCCGCTGGCTAGGCTGGGTATTGGGTGGGGTATCGCTGGCCACCCCACTCGTTCTGGGCAGCATCGATGACGGCGACATGGCCCCCTCTAACGTCGGATTGATGACACTGCTTGCGGGCGGCTCAGCCTTCGTCTTCCTCTTGAGCATGACCAGCACCGCAGCCGAGGCGCGCACCTCGACAGGGCAGGTGATACCCATGGCCAGCGTGATTTGGCTACGAGACCACGACAGACTCCGCCCCGGCCTGGGTTTGGCGTTCGAGTTCTAGTCAGGTGCGTCGTCTCGACCTGTATATCCTGCGTGAAATCGCCGTGCCGTTTGTCGTTGGCATGGGGCTGTTCTTTGTCGTCGTGGTGTTTGCGCAGCTCCTGGAGGTCTCCGATTCCGTCACAGGCCTCGCTATTTCGGGCGCCGATATCCTTGTCGCGCTGATCTACTCGCTGCCGCCAGTGATGGGTCTCCTGATTCCGGTGAGCCTCCTGTTTGCGACGCTGTTGGGCATTGGCCGACTCGCCACCGACCGCGAGATCATTGCCATGACCGCCGCTGGCGTCACCCCCTACAGGCT